>JANWZJ010000018.1 GCA_025054525.1 Bacteroidia bacterium
GGGCATTCGCTATGCGCTGAATCTCTCTCTTGAGTTGTCCGTAGTTCCATGTGAGAACCTCTCCATTTTCTCGCTCATAAATGAGGGCTAATCGTTCCTCGGGCTGGCGTAGAATGAGTTCAATAATATTCCATCGCGCACCGAGGAGCCATGCAGGCTGACTGATATCTCCTTGCGGAAAAGTCAACCAAGAGTCAGGCGCTCTATCAAAAGGCACTTGGAGTCTTTGCGTGATCATGTATCTCCAAAAGTCTTGCCTTTCCCGCACACTCCAGCGATGGAGAACGGCATACATGGAGGAAGTGGTACTTGCTTCGGGGAGGATATTTTGACTGCGCAACTCCTCGTAAATCTCATAGAGATGGACACTCTGAATATCTATGAAGACCTCGGGATACCATAGAGGGAGCAAGGGGAGCGTTGGCTTTTCTTGAAAAACCTCTTCGTAGGCTTGCAGATGAGCTTCCCACTCATGGTCAGGATGAAGTTGGGTGCGAGCTATCTTAGCCCATGCTTCTATCTTCGTCATAGTCTCCTCAAATATGCTACCTACAGCGAAGATTGTAAATGATCCAGTTCATGGATTTATACGACTGCCACAGGGACGCATTTTACAAGTGCTCCATCATCCTATTGTACAAAGGCTACGAAGGCTAAGCCAGTTAGGACTGGCGCAGTTTGTGTATCCTGGGGCGGTGCATACTCGCTTTGCGCATGCGTTGGGGGTGATGCATTTAGCGGATGAAGCACTCTCCCAGCTGACCAAAAAGGGTGTCTCTATTTCTTCTTCTACTTGGGAAGCGGTTCTGCTGGCAGCATTACTCCATGATATTGGACACGGACCTTTCTCCCATAGTTTAGAGGGAAAAATCCTTCCTCTTTCTCACGAGGATATAGGGCTGCTTCTTCTTGATGTGTTAGAGAGAGAGGTGGGGGACTTATCCGAAGTGCGCGCACTTTGGGAGAAGAAGCATAGCTCGGCTTTTCTCAGCGAGCTTATCTCAAGTCAGTTAGATGTGGACCGATTAGATTATTTAGTCAGGGATAGCTTTTTCACAGGGGTGCAAGAAGGTCTGGTGGGAACAGAACGGCTCATCCATACAATGGCAGTGAGTCAAAATCATTTAGTGATAGAAGAGAAGGGATTGACCTCTGTAGAGAAGTTTATTATCACGCGGCGCTTCATGTACTGGCAGGTTTATCTGCACAAAGGGGTGGTAGGTGCAGAATGGCTGCTTCGCCGCTGGTGGGAAGCCCTCTGTTATGAAGACTCCGCCTTGAGTCCCCTGAAAGAAATAAAGCGGAGAGATGCCCTGGACGAAGTAGAAGGGTTTATCGGGCTGGATGACACCGTGATATGGTATTGGGTGCAGAGATTAGCTACAGAGGCTACCTTCCCACCGCTGAGAGCCCTGAGCCGGGCTATCTTGTGGAGAAGGCCCTACAAGGTCATTTTTGGAGATGCTAATGCGCTCGCAGAGCACTTAGCCCTTTGGGAGGCGAGTTTACCTCCCAAAGCCTTACCTTGGAGAGAATGGTTTCAGATAGAGGGAGTGGCAGAAAACCGAACCTATCACTTAGAGCCTATGGGTGAGATACGCATTCTGCGCAAAGACGGGAGCTGTCTATCCCTTACAGAGATGTCTCCGTGGTTGGAGGCTTTGGGAACCCCTATGCGCCGAACTTTTGCGGGTGTAATTCCCGCAGTTTGGCTTGAATCGCTGCTGCCGTAGCTTGAAACTCTTCAGGGGTAAGAGGTATGCGGGGGTTCTGAAAGTTCAAGTCTGCCATAGAGCGAATAGGTACGAGGTGAATATGGGCGTGAGGCACTTCCAAGCCCACCACAGCAAAAGCCACGCGCTCACAAGGGATCGCAGCATGAATAGCTTTGGCTACTTCACGAGCAAATAGCCATAGCCCTATGTAGGTCTCTTCTTCTAAATCTATGATGTAATCAACTTCCCGCTTAGGTATGGCAAGAGTATGACCTCGGGTAAGCGGGTTAATATCCAGAAAGGCTAAGTATTCTTCTGTTTCTGCGACACGGTAGGCAGGCAGCTTTCCTTCTACTATCTGGCTGAATACACTGGGCATGCCTCAATAACGAATGTCCAAGACCTCTAAGTGTAACTCCCCGGCAGGCACTTTGACGATGACTTTGTCGCCGATTTTTTTGCCAAGGAGCGCTTTTCCGATGGGGGATTCAGCGGATAGTTTTCCTTGACGAAGGTCGGCTTCTGGGGCGGGGACGATGGTGTAGGAGTACTCTTTATTCTTCTGAATATCGCGTACTCTGACTTGAGCCGATATATTGACACGAGAAGGGTCTATTTGCGAGAGATCAAGCACCTGACTCTCGGCAAGCATAGCCTCCAGTTCTGCGATTCGCGCCTCTAACATTCTCTGGGCTTCTCTTGCGGCTTTATACTCGGCATTTTCGCTGAGGTCGCCTTTCTCTCGGGCCTCTGCGATGGCAGCGGCTATTTCCGTGCGTTTGCGTGTCTTGAGTTCGTGTAGCTCCTCTCGCAGTTTCTCAAAGGCTTCACGTGTCAGCAGACGACTCATATATAAAGTCTTGCTCCTATGCTGTGGGTGCCGTTGAAGAAGTAGGTGGGACGATAGCTGTAATCTATTCCGAAGCTAGAATATCGGTTCTCGCCTGTCTTGAAAGGCAGCTCTAAGGTGGCACCGAAATTCATACCGTTGAAGGCATTTTGGGCTTTATTCTTATTGGTAATGTCAGGCTCCCAGAGATAAGCGCCGCGAACCATGAAGTAACTCTTGTAGCGCAGCTCCACCCCACCTCCCAGTTGATTATTTTGGAAAGAGTGCGCATAGAAGCCCACCATGGGAACGATAGAGAAGAGATAATCTACTTCACCTCCCGTACCTCCTGAGCTTGCTTCGCGAGACCTGAGTTCCGTTTCACCGCCTAAACCTATGCGATATGCTCCACCGATGAGTAAAGTTGATGGGAGCTCAAACGCGCCCGCAGGTGTATGAAGGGCATTTGTAAAGGTGGAGCCCGTGCCTCCGATATTGGCGCGGGCGGAGAGGCCTTCACCTCGGTAACGCATTTGAGGTCCTATATTGCGTAGCGCTACACCGAGTTTGAAGTTGCCTTTTTTGTCTCGGTACTGGACACCTACATCCAAGGCGATGCCAGAGGCAGCCGCATCGGGAATAGCTTCATGAATCAATTTGACAGATGAACCTACATAAATGCGGTCGTCGGCAAAGATTTTGGCATAGGAAATAGAGATATTGAGAAGGGTGGGAGAGAAATAACCTATGCCTCCATCAGGTTGATCTATGGTGGTGCGCTCAAACTGCCCTAAATCAAAAGCCATAACGGCGATTCCAAGGGTACCCCCATTCCGGAAGCCCTGAGCAAAAGCCGCAGCATTAATGCTAATGTCGCTACCAACAAGCCAGCGGGTATGAGAGAATAGGAATTCGGTGCGCCGTGTGAGCGCTATACCCGCAGGGTTGATAATGACACTTTCTATGCCGTAGCAGTTGGCGATATTGAGGCCGCCCATTCCTGATGAACGGGCATAAGGATTAATCAGTAGCTGGGTGGCTCCAGCAGAGCCTGCCCGTTCAGGGTTACCTGCCAGAGCCACTCCTATCCCAGCCACCAGCCAGAGTCGTAGTTTCATATTAGTAGGCGTTGAGGTCTACCTGCGGCATAATGCAGAAAAACTTGACTACTTTCTCACCTATACCCGGAGCCTCTATGTGCAAGATATAAACTCCGCTTGCGATAGGGACGCCATATTCATTCTTTAGGTCCCATTCTAAGTTAGGCTCCTCCGAGTCTTTCTTGAAGGTACGGACAAGCACTCCATTCAGAGTGAAAATGCGAATGTTGCATCGTTGGGGAAGATTAGTGATTTTGACGCGGGTGTCCACCTGACTGACTTCGTAGCGTCCCCGTCCCACGCCAGAGCGACCATAGAAAGGATTGGGAACGACGCGAATCATGTCTAAGGCACTTTTAGCCACGGCGATATCCCCAGTACGCGGTGCGAAACCAGCAGTTGAGAATTCAAAAGTAGGAGGTTCGCCATTTGAGCCGGGAGCGAAGGATTTATTCACTGCTACGATGACACGAGCCTCCGTAGGAATGTCCTTGTAGTGCTTGAACTGGAAGCGTGAGCTGGAAACCATAGGAAAAGCAAGCCATGCGGCATACCGATAGAAGGAGTCAAGGCGCACTATACTTCCGTCAGGTTTGCGATATTTGAACGTATAGCCATCAATCGGCATGCGTCGGTTCAGATAGTCTAGCGATACTGAGTCGGCTACACATAGCCACTCACTGAAGCGCTTGCACTCATCATAAGGATGAGTAGTAATTATGAGCCAGTGCCTACCTCCGTACGCGTCCCGAGAAGAGCCCAGAGATGCAGTAGGATTGAATAGCATATCATCGCCATTCTCAGATAAATAGTAGGATGCCTCTGCGAAAACGATGTTCACCCGTTGCCCAGTCTCAAGGATCACAGCATATCCGGGGAACCAGCTAAACCCTTGAGCTTCTACGGTGAGTGGGCCACTTCTATATGCCAGAGTATCCCCCTGAATTACATCACGACTGAGCCTCCATTTAGCCATACGAGGGTCTCCTGCTCTTACTACCCGCGCCAACGCACGAGAAGGTGTGGATTCAAGAACGAGACACTTAGACCACTTAGTGCGGTCGGGGGTAATCACAAGCTGAACGCTGGGCAATTTGGCCAGCGTTATGGCTCGGGAGGGTTGCATTTCTTGGAGTGGCTGGTCAAGTCGTCCTAAGCATGTGTCCCGAGCTGAAGAGTAGGTACACATAGAGACCCCGAAAGAAAGCTTAGCTTCGCTAAATGGAGTGGCGAGACCAAAGGGTGCCCAGCCTCGCCTAAAGATTTCACGCAGCTTATATGGCTCATCATGGAAAAAGACCCAAGCTGAAGAGTCAGTAGGAGAAGCAGGCAAGCCGCGACCGCCTGTGCGGAAACAGATATCCTGAAAATTAGGAACGGTGGCACCACCCGCATTAAAATCTACCCAGTTGAAAACCGAACCAGCTGTATCTGATGACCTATGAAAAGTGAGCCAAGGCTTGCTGGGATCAGCATATTCTATGGTATCCCGAATAATGCCATTTCGGGGTGCTTGAATCATTCTCCATGGTGTGTTTCCGAATGCTGGACTGCATAGCCAGGGATACAGTGAGTCAGGGTAGAAGTGTGTACCTGGATCTAAAACTTGCCGAACCTGTATAGAGATACCATGGCTAGGCACCACGATGTCCTCGCCCGCAAGGAATTGAGAGTTCATGAAATCCCACATGCTCTTAGTAGAAGTATCGCGCTTAGAAATAGCCCCCCAGTGGGTATAAATGAGCTGATAAGGCTGACTACTGCCTGCCGGCCGTCCATATAGCTCCCATTCCTTTATACGGATAAGGGTATCGCGCTGATCCGCAGGATTCACGATCATTTCTCTACGGCTTGTATCTAAATTCAAAACCAACCTGTAGTCGTAATTTCTAACCGACTTAGGATCCACTACGCGAACTCGTATGGGGCTTCGGTCAGGCTGATAAGTCAGGGGAGTAGCCCGATAAGGACTGGAAAAGAGCGCTTGCTCTACCTCAGGCATGAGACGAAGCTCGTTTCCGCCGTTTCCTGTACCAGCGACACGAGTTATTGGAATGCCTTGCCCCACTGTACTGGTGAGCACGGTACCCCCTTTCTCAAACTCAATTTTACGAGGAACAACTTCATATACGCGAATGTTGCGACGACCTATGATAAACTTAGTCGGGTTTTCAGACAATGGAAGGTCATTATAGGCATAAGCTACTACCGTAAAGTAATACTTTCTATAATTGACGAGCTTGAGATCAGTGCCCTCAGCAAACTTATCCTCGGTAACCCTAAATGAGTAGAAAAGCCCCTCATCTTTACCATCAACCATGACTTTATCCACACTGAAGACCTGATCACTGCCAGGCAAAGTAAAGGTCGTTCGATTCACGATAGAAGTTATACCGTTGCGTATATCACACTGAGCGATTAAGATAGCCCGATTAGGGTCTTCTAAATCTGCGGTGGTAACTCTGGCATCACGAAGTTGATATACCAAAAAGCCCTCAAAACGATAATAAGGGTCTGAGGCAGCTCTAAGAGCAGGGCTGAACTCACGATAGTTTTCGTAGTAGTTATTAGAGGTAGGGCTCTTGTAAGACCATTTGAGCATGATTTCTCTGTCCATTTCCACGACTTCTACATCAGGAGCATCTGGACCATCTAAAAGATCAAAGTTGTTATCAAATAGGGCTTGAGCCAGGTCGTCCGCATTATAAACCAGACATACCGACCCTAAGTAGCCTGCACTGGAATAGATGCCATTAATATCACGAGCCCAAGGGACACCTACAACGATCTCGTTCACTGCTCCTGGCTGGAGGGTGAAAGGTCCTGCCGACTGAAGGTAGCGACGGTCATCTGGCGCATTACCCGCACTTACCTCCGTCCATCCGGGAGCAGGAGGATTGAACTGAGCAGCGCATCTGGCAGGATCACCGGCGTAGATGAAGTTAGTTGGGTTGCCAGAGCCATATCCATTTCTATTATTAGCGACGAGAGGAGAGCCATCCTTCCATATAGAGCGCATATAGTTATAGAAGTGAATAGCGTTACTCGGATTGCCTATTACACTGGGGTCGTTGTTGTAATACATGAAGTTCGTCATCTTGAGGCGATTACCGTCATCTCCTATAGGACCCTGGAAGAAGTCTGTGCCTATGGCAGGTGGGTTACGCCCATAGCCATCTGCCCCAGTATCATCATTATCACCGTTGTAGCAGTAGCCTAAGCCTCTGGTAGTATCACATCCTACATAGTCATCCCGATAGTTTCCCAGATCAGCATCTACCCATACTGCCATGTAAGTTTGACGCAGCGCAAGGGAGCCTCTATTGATAAGCTTGTATTTGTAGAAGGTCATGCTATTTATATCATCCCTTGTAGCAAAAGCAAAAGCCATCGCCTGTATCTCCATTCCAATTGGTGCGGCGCCAGTTTCAGTATGGACATTTCCTTTGTCGTTATAGACCCACCATATAGCCATATCTCCATCTATCTTGGGATAGTCTCCGCCGCTGGGATTATACTCGGAGTTCCCATCCACATCCACATAGGGAGCCAGATTGCGTTCAAAGCCGGGGGCGGGATTCGTTCCGGGCCATGCATAGACATTAGGGAAGTTAGAAGCATCCGCTTGTTGAGGGTTAGAGCGCTGTGTCGAGATGAAGTTGTCTATTTCCTCCCGCATAATCACGAAATGACGGTCCCACTGTTGGCATGTGGAAGCGTCCGTAGAGCCCTCCAAAGATAAAGGCCCAGCGAAGAAGTCCACACCACTTTGACGGTACGTTTGCGCTGCTAATCGCAGACGACCAGCCGCATCCAAACCGCCAACCCAAACTGCACCTGCGAAGAGGGAGTGAATCGCCGGAACCCCGGGTGGCACCTTCGGAACTTCATACCGAGGGTGATTTGCCAAGTCCCACCACATGTCGCCCCCGTTGTGAATGAGGCAGCGAACGTTGTTTATGTCCAGTTGTACGCTGGAGGTAGGAGCTGTACACCCACTGGCCGTACGAGGTAGTACCCTCCTCTCTACAGGATACATAATCTCCCTGGCAAATGCCCACGAAGCAAGCGCCAGAGTCACCATTGCTATAGGTCTCATATGGCTACCCAGTTTATGCATTTAGAAGGAGAAAAGCATACCCAGTCGTATTCTCAAGGGCGCACCTAAATAAGCAGGGTTACGCTCTTTTAGGCGGAAAAGGTATTCGTAGCTCTCTTTAGAATACTGCCCGCGCGCAAGAAGCTGTCCTTGAGCCGACTGGATGAATCCACTATCATCTGGCAATCCTGTATAGGGATAAACAGCCAGAACATTCCTTTGATTGAAGGCATTCAGAAAGATAACATAGAAGTTGAGCACAGACTGTTTGTCCTCTCCTCTACGAATGATGAAATCTCTATCCACACGAATATCAAAGCGATTGTACCAAGGGAGTCGGTTGCTGAGAGGCTGACCACTGATGAGGTTGGTAGGATTGAGACCAAACTGTATATCTGCGGGGTCAGGGAAGAGGTAGCGAGTATAAGGACGCCCCGAACCTAAGTTGTAGGTGATATTAATGCCTGCGCCCATGAGAGGGTATATCGTTTTACCCCCTATTGTGATGCCAGGTCCTTTCACACCCCTTTCTAAGAACCGAATGTCAGCCACTCCCGTGAAAGTATGCCGTTGATCAAAGGAAAGCGGGAGGAGTGAGCGAAAGATGTTGAAGCCTTCTACATTTCCAATTAAACCACGATTAGAAGTAGGAGAGGAACCCGTACCAGAAGCATACTGCAGGGTGTAAGCAAATCGTAGCTCCAAAACGCCCATCCGACGAATATCCACATCTACGTTAATTCCCTTTACGGTGGCGAAATCCAAGTTAGAGAATGCCGTATAGTTGACGGGATAAGCACCTAGGAATATGAAGGATTGGACAAGATCGCGCATCTCGCGATAATAACCTGCGATGGAGAGAGCTACATTTTGGCTCAGGAGCTGCTTGAAGCCTGCCTCAAAGTCTATAGTGCGCTCGGGTTGTAGCGCAGGGTTGGCCTGCTGTATAGTGGCGTTTTGGACGAGGTACAGATAGTCTATGAACTGGGCCACTTGTCCCGAACGCGGGCGCTGAGTTAGAACATCATAGTGAGCGAAGAAAGTAGCCTCGTCGGAAATAGGGAATGAGAATGAAACACGAGGCATGATATTTGTCTGGGGTCTATAATCCTCAAACGCTTCTATTGTCAGCGTATCTGGCTTTTCTGGGTATTTGAGGTCAGGAATAGGGCGTCCTCCCGCCGCCCTTGTGATAGCGAGTGGGCTGGTAGGAGTACCATCGGCACTATACCAAACATTCCCTTGTCTGTATCCAAGAATGCGAACATCCCCAGGATTGCTACGATTGAATATGAATCCACTCAGATAAGCAGCTGCATCTTTACTAATCCCCGCTGGAAGCTGGACACCCAAGGTGCGAGCTGTTTCCTCAGCCCTGTAATGAGGACGAGGAATATAAGGGTCCTTTGGCACGGGTAGGTTCGCATCAAAGCGATCTACTCGGACTCCGATATTGAAGAACATCTTGTCAAACTCAAACTTGTCCTGCAGGTAAAAAGCTATGTAAGTGGGAGCAAAAGCATTCTGGGGGCGATTTTGGGGATCAGCAAAGAACTTCTCAGGCGCCACCCGTCGCTGCCTTTCTCCCCACGGGGTGTATCCCTGATAAGCTACTACAGGGTTACCACCCGCAAAGAGGTCGTTGATGTCAAACATCCTAAGACTAAAGAAGCTTGGATCCATCGCATCAGGATCAATAAACTCCCGGCTATCCACAGGCAGACCGAGCTTTTCTCGCATCTTCTTGTCAAAGTGCGTCTGAAGCTCAGCTTGATACAAACGAGGATAGCGAATAGTATCGCCAGAAAAGATGGGATTATTTCGGTCTTGCTCACTAATATGGCGGTTGGCATAAAGACGCATGAGATTCCAGAGACCACCCGAGCCGGTCATCGTTACAGAATAAAACCGAAAATAACGCTGATCAAACTCAAAACCTGCTTTTAGATTGTGCCGTCCCAGCTCTACGGCTGCTTGACCTGTTACGCGGAACATGTCTTGATTACTAAATCCGGGCGAGCCAGTGGCAATATACCCCTGTCCTAAATACAGATTATATATTAGCGTCTGAGCACCCAAAATCCCATTCACCCCACCCCCTAACTGCAAGAGCTCTTGAAAGTTACGAACACGACTACTCGGTTCTACCTGTAAGGTAGTGGGATTGAGCAGTCTCCGTGGATTCTGAGCAAGGTAGTTGTAGATAAACAAGTTATAGTTAGCCAAAACAGGGTGGCTACTATTGGAGGGATCAAAGATATATTCATTCTCAATCAGGTCTATTCGCTCATAGGCAGGAAGGTTATTACCGATAACGGTGGGGACTATATACTCTGCATAGCGAGTGATAAAGCGCCCCAAATGTCCATAGCGGAACCACTCCAATTTGTGCTGAGGGTCAATAGTTTTCACATCTACGCGTGTGTAATCAAATTGTAAAGTGTAAAAGAAACTCCGTAGGATGCTACCTGTATCCCCAAAGAAAGTCTGCTGGAATCGGATAAAACCGCGACCTGTGCGTGTATGACGCTGTGCCACTCTGTCATAAGCAAGTAGGGAACGAGCCAAGCCCCACTGATTGACCCGAGAATCTTCCCCGCCAAAACCTATCTTGATAAAGGCATTCTCAGCCAGGCGAATATCACTTCGGAAGTTGAAGCGCACTTGCCTAAGATTATTTCCTTGCTTATACTTAATCCGCTCTATGTCAGTAGGATTGAGAAAGTGAGCGCGATTGACGAAGAAACCGCGCGCAAGCCCAAAAGGTCTAAGAGGGGTTCTGCGCAGGTCTTCCCATACCTCTGGCTTTACGCGATAGACACCACCATACGGGGGATCAAAATCTCTTTCATTTTGATACTCCGCTGTAAAAGCGTAGCCTAAGATGGGAACACGAAGCCCTTCTTGGACGGTACGAGAGAATATAGGACCAGAGGCATTGAAGGCAAAAAGATTGAATTTATATGGATCAGTAAGCTGGCTGGACTGAATTTCACCCCCAAATGTATGGAAGGCGCTCGGCGCTCCAGTGGTGATCTGGACGACGCCCCCCATCACGTCCCCGAACTCCGCAGGAATACCACCCGTATAGACGGATAATTGAGAAATTCCTTTTTGAGGCATAGCAAAAGTGCCTATTACGCGAATCCCATCTATGAAGTACTGCGTAGCATCGCCACGAGCACCCCGAACGCTAATGCCTGCTCCTGCTTTATCATCAGCCTGATAAACACCTGCAGTCGTTGCCAAAAAAGCATTGATATTCCGGGTGCCCATTTTCTGGATTTGGTCCAGCGTAATCGTTTTCCCCGTTACCGTTTCATCTTTCTCAAATAAAGGCACCTTGTAGTCCACAATAACCTGCGTCTCTGTCTCCACACTGGACTCCATGTTGATGTCCAGTACTATAGTTCGGTTAGCCGTGATGACTACACCTGTTATAGTGAAGGTCTTACCTGCATAACTCGCCTTGACATCGTAAGTGCCTGGGCTGAGCGGAGCAATACTATACTCCCCATTCTCATTTGTATTTGTGCCACCCTTGATAACTCCATTCTGGATAGCTACGACGGTGGCAAATGCCAGGGGCTCGCGTGTGACTTTATCCCGAACCACGCCGCGCAGCTTGCCCGCGTCTTGCTGGGCGTGTAGGGAGAGAAATCCTCCGCTCAGCATCAGCCAGCTTAGTATGCGTCTCATATCGCTCAACTTTACGCAAGGCAAATATAGGGAAAAACTGAGATTTACAAGACCCTCCGAACTCCGTATATCTTTGCCCCATGCAGAAGTCCATGGTAATCATCGGCGCAGGTCCAGGGGGATATGTCGCCGCTATCCGCGCTGCCCAGCTCGGATTTCAGGTGCAACTCATAGAACGCGAAAATCTCGGCGGCATCTGTCTAAACTGGGGCTGCATCCCCACCAAAGCCCTTCTCAAATCCGCTGAAGTGTGGGACTACCTTCTCCACGCAGAGCAGTACGGCATTCAGGTCAAAGAATTCTCTCCTAACTTCTCCCGTATCATCAGCCGAAGCCGAGAAGTAGCTGCCAAAATGAGCCGTGGTGTGGAATTCCTTATGCGAAAAAATAAGATAGAAGTGGTGTATGGAGAAGCTAAACGGATCGCCCCTGGCGAAGTAGAAGTTTCTCTGCGAGAAGGGGGCAAAAAGACCTTGCGTGCCCCTCATATCATATTAGCCACGGGAGGACGAGCCGCCGAGCTTCCCCATATTAAAATAGATGGTAAAAGTATCATCGGCTACCGAGAAGCCATGACACTCCCTAAACAGCCCGAAAGCCTACTGGTGATTGGCGCTGGCGCAATCGGAGTAGAGTTCAGCTATTTCTATCACACCCTCGGAACAAAAGTAACCTTAGTAGAAGCCTTACCTCATATCTTGCCGCGAGAAGATGAAGAAATCGCCAGAGAACTGGAGAAAATCTACCGCAAGAAAGGAATGAGCATTCTCACGCAGACGCAGGTTACGGCTTTAGAGAAAACGAAGAAAGGCATACGCGCCAACCTCCAGACTCCTCAAGGCTCTCTTCAAGTAGAAGCTGACCTTGCCCTCTTAGCTGTGGGAATAGCCCCTAATACCGAAAACTTGGGATTAGAAGCAGTGGGCATTAAAACGGAAAAAGGAAGAGTAGTAGTGGATGAGTTCTATCGTACCAGCGTGCCAGGCATCTATGCTATCGGGGATATCTTACCAACGACTGCTCTGGCTCACGTAGCTTCCATGGAAGGTATTATTTGCGTAGAGAAAATCGCTGGCTTAGAACCAGAACCGCTGGACTACACTACGATACCCAGTGCTACTTATTGTCAGCCTGAAGTCGCCTCCATGGGGCTAACGGAAAAGGCAGCACGAGAGCAAGGTTATGAAATCAAAATAGGTAAGTTTCCCTACACTGCCTCGGGAAAAGCCTCCGCTATGGGAAAAAACGAAGGGTTAGTGAAACTGATCTTTGAAGCACGATACGGCGAGCTATTAGGAGCGCATATTTTGGCACCGAATGCCACCGAAATGATAGCCGAACTTATCACTGCCCGAAAACTGGAAATCACAGGGCATTTACTAGCCAAAACTATCCATCCTCACCCTACGCTCTCGGAAGCGATTATGGAGGCGGCAGCAGCAGCATATGGGGAAGTCATTCACCTGTAGCGGCCGGAGGAAGGATTCGCACCTCGGGCTCTAAGAGAACACCCCACTTCTCTCGGACTACGCTCTGTACATGTAGAGCGAGCTGGTAAATGTCTTCAGGAGTGGCAGTTCCCGTATTGACAAGGACTAAAGGCTGACGAGGATATACCTGGGCACCATTGCGTTTATATCCCTTGAGCCCAGCCTGGTCTATAAGCCATGCCGCAGGTACTTTGTAGAGTCCTTCCGGCGTCTCGTAAGCAGGTATATTCGGGGCTTTTTCCCGAAGCTGATTAAGCTGACTCGGGGTAAGAAGGGGATTTTTGAAGAAACTACCAGCACTCCCTCGAATAGGCAACTTGTTTGTCCGTATGGATCGGATTAGCTGATAGATATACCATGGATCGTGGATAAACTTGGGATTCATCTTGGCTCTCACATCAGAATAATCAGTAACAGGTGCGAAATACTTACGCAGCCTAAGTCGTACCCGAGTGATTAGAAACCTATCCCTCCATGCCGGCTCGTGGAATATGCTATGCCTGTAAGCGAACTGGCAGTGCTCTGCTGGTATCCACTGCCAGTTCTTTAGAGATTTGTGCCAGCCATAGACACCCACTACAAAAGGGGCTATCTCCACTCCGTAAGCACCTATATTCTGCACTACAGCGGCGCCTACGCTGCCTGGGATGGCAGCTAAGTTCTCTATTCCATACCAGCCCTGCGACAAAGCATAGCGTACCCAAGCATCCCAGTTTTCCCCTGCAGCTACCTCTGTCTCTACATACTCAGCATCCTCCCTTATTAAGCTGTACCCCTTTAGATAGCGGGTGGAAAGGAGGGGCGACAGGTCTCCTAAGGGGAGAAGGTTAGAGCCCTCTCCGATGAAGTAGGTGGCTTTTTCAGCAGCTTCGGGTACTTCGCTTTCCTGCTTAGGTAGGTAAAGGGCCGTCGTAAATACCGAAAGAGCGAAACTATGAATCTTTTGGAGGGGAACCGATCCAAAGCTGCTGACGGACACGCTCTGCAATTTCTTGAACTTCGTTAGTCAAACGCTGCCAGCTTCGCGTCAAAAGTTGGCGGAGTCGCTTCTCCATCTCATACTGCTCCGCACAATACTCACACTGACTGATAAGCTGTTCTACTTCTTCTTTCTTTCTGCCTTTGAGCTGCCCATCCAAGAGAAGCTCCAACTTCTGGATAATCTCCTCACACTCTCGCTCAGAGTAAGGGGAGGAAGAGTGATACAAACCCCGCTTAGTCTTGGGGCGGCTCATAATATCCTTGAGAAGCGGCATAATCAGCGAGAAGTTCTCTGAGAATCTTTCTGGCGCGATGTAAGCGCGACCGAATCGTACCTATGGGCACGCGAAGTATCTGACTTATCTCCTTATACGAGAGGCCTTCCACGTCAGCTAAAATCACTATCGTGCGAAAATCTTCGGGAAGCTGCATAAGTGCATTCGTGACCTCGTCCCCAAAAAGTCCTTCCGTGGGATCCTGATAGTTGTAATAAGCATACACATCCTCCGCATCATAGAGACTATTTTCATTATGCGATTCTAAAGAATAGGGTTGCTTGGTTGCCTTACGATAATGATTGATAAAAGTATTGCGAAGAATGCGAAGTAGCCATGCTTTAGCGTTTGTGGAGGGCTTGTATTGATATAGGAATCGGTAGGCTCGGAATAAGGTCTCTTGGGTAAGGTCGCGAGCTGTATCTCTATCCCCTACCAGTTGCAGAGCGAAGCGATAGACCGAAGAGGCATGGGGCATAATTTCCCCTTCAAAGAGCTTGTCATAAGCTGCCTTCTCTTCGGCAGTCATTGCAGGCATCTTTTTAGGCTTGCGCCCGCGGGTGCGGATTTCCATATTGACTAAGATAACGATTTATCTGGACTTGGAGTTTCCTCTAAGGGCGGAGTACCGTACCAACTCTTGTAGAAGAGATACCGCTGCGCATAAGCAGCCAGCTCTTTCCGCTCCTCAGGCGAAAGCGGACGAATCGCCCGAGCCGGCACTCCCGCATATAAGAAACCCGAGTTTAGCTTCGCACCCTGTGGTACTAAAGCCCCCGCCGCAATAAGTACTTCTTCCTCTACCTGCGCATGATCCAGCACTATCGCCCCCATCCCCACCAGTACTCTATCCCCTATTCGGCAACCATGCAGTATCGCGCCATGCCCCACCGTAACCTCATTACCTACTTCCAACGAGGCTTTCTGGTAGGTGCAGTGCAGAATAGCCCCATCCTGAATATTCGTGCGATCCCCTATGCGTATGAAATGCACATCCCCACGAATAACTACATTGTACCATATGCTGCACTCCCTCCCAATCACCACATCCCCAATAATCACAGCATTCTCTGCGATGAAGGTGTCCTGACCAATTTGAGGAACCTTGCCTAATAGTGGACGGATAATAGGCATAAGCAAATATACTTCTTAGGAATTAGCTTTGCCCATGCCAAGTCTCTGGCATAATGTCCTTTTCATACTTGTAGTTGCGATTATGAGTTGCCGCCCTAAAGGCAAAAGTACCTTTCCTGACACGCCTTCTCATGCGGACTTTGAAGTAGCGGTAGAAGATGAATGTTTCATAATCCGACTGGTAGAACCACACCGCATCACCGAGGCTCGGCGGATTGTAGAACAGCGCAAGGCTGTTTTTCCCATCGGTCGCATAAGGCGGGGAAATGGTGGCTTCAATCAGTGTGGCGGACGCACTTGGAGCTGGCATATAGACCCTACCTCCGTGGAGTTTGCCGAAATGGCGATAGAAGCCTGTGATGCTCGCCCCTCTTATGTGGAAGATAACCTTCAGACTTGGACAGAACAGGTGGGAAACTACTGTCCTTGGGGAGGAAGGTTAGTGCGGGAGATACCCCGATGAGTACCCGTAGTGTAGGGCTCATAGGCTTTTGAGCAGAAAGCTCACCACTCCCAGTCTGACAAGGATTAGCCAAGAAACCGCAAGCTAACCTGTAGTTTGTATGCTGAGGCACAGAGGTGAGCTATATAAAGAAGGAGCGAGCTACAAAGCCATCAATCGTAGTCTGTCTGCAAGGATACTGCCCGACTCACCCGCTTAGTGCAGTCCCTGCAGGAGTATGCCCGCACACATCCAGACTTAGCAGAGATACTCAAGCGCTACGAGCTAGCCTGAGCCTACCGCATCACCACAAACGCCCCCCAGTAGTAGGGCTCTGGGTGCTTCTCCCGAAAAGTCCGTAGCGTCCGGTTGAAGACCTCATCTACACCTTCCCCTCGCTTCCGTTTCACCCAGTTCTGATAAAAGCTCAGCATCAGTTCCCGAGTCGCCTCATCATCTATCTGCCAGAGCGTCGTGATAACCCGCTGCGCCCCTGCCTCCAAAAATGCCCGCTGGAGACCATACAGACCCTCCCCCCGCACCTCACCCAAACCCGTCTCACACGCCGAAAGCACCACCAGCTCTGTGCCAATCAGATTCAGATTAGACGCCTCCTGCGCCGTAAGCCGCCCATCGTCCCTACCCAGCGGCGGAAATAAACTATCCCACACCGCTGCCTGCGCCAGCAAAAGTCCCCCTGCCAGCAAGGGATTCTTCCCGCCCCCCACAAAGTACCCATGCGTCGCCACATGTAGCACCTGCGGCGATTGCAGACGCTTCATGAAGTCCTCCGTCGCTGCCTTACCTATTACTGCTTCTACTCCCAAAAGCTGCGCTATGCCTTTGGCCTCTACCTCGGCGCCAGGTAAAGGCGGAATGCCCCCCTCAAACAGCCGATAGCTCCGAGTGCGCAGCTCTGCCGCACTATCTGGAAGTGCCCCGAAATCCGGGTTCCCCACCACCACAGGCTTCTGCACGGGAAAACGACCCCGCTTCAGCAACAGCCGCCGACTGCTGGCGACATACCGCACCTCGTACCGATCCGCCACAAACCGCCCCCGCTGCGCATCATATAAAGTAGCCACATTCACCAGATAGTACACCCCATCGGGCGAGAAATACACCACCTTCACCTTCGCAGGAAGGAGAGAGTCCAAAAAGCCCCACAAGAGCCGATACGATGCCCCCGAAACTACCGAACCTGGCGAGCGCAGGAGTTCATACGCATTTCTCGCCCGCTGCTCCCACAGCGTGTCCACATACAGCACATGCAGATAAAGCCGGTGCTTTCTCCCCTCTGGTAGAAGGAGGTAGAACAGATACAGCACCGAGTCCCTTTTCTCCGCAGGCACCCGAACCACTTCTATCAGGGCTTCCTCCGAGCGGAGTGGGAGTATCAACGGCTCAGCTGCGGGGTCAGGTAGAAAGTCCCTCAGCGCAGGTAGCCGCAGCACAATCTCCCTTTCGGTCTCTTGAAGCCGCTTCCAGAGCGAGTCGGCCGCTGCGTAGTTCTCTTGAAGGGTGAAGAAGGCGTACTGGTCAGCCAGATGCTTCCACTGACGATAGCGAGCTCGGAGCACCGTATCTCGGCTGGTCTCCACCAAGTGCTTCATGGCTTCGGTAGAGGAAAGAAGGAGGCCTTTGAAGCTGCGAGCCGCTCGGTACCCCAGCTTCCACCATCTCAGGATGCTCTCGGCGCTCCGCCACATACCGCTGGAAAGCCGAAAGCCCTGCTTGTAGGACATTCTCCAGTAGGTTTTGGCGCGCAGCGGTAGAGAGCACGGGAAACTCTCGGCGAATGCGGGTAAAGGTTTTGAGCACCACAGCCCGCCAGAGGGTATCGGCCTCGCCGTAGCGCCGCTGCTTCTGGTAAAGACGGGCTAAACCGTAAAGGAAGTAATGGTAATAGTTGGGATGCTCGGTGCCCAGCGCCTTCGCCCATATCGCCTTCGCCTCCAAATATAGCCCCTCCGCCTCCCCATACCGCCCCTGAGCATAATACACACCCGCCAAGCTATTCAGCGTGTGGGCATACTCGGGATGCTCTACCAGTCCTAGCTCCTCCAGCACCCGAGCCCCTCGCCGATAGCGCTCCACTGCTTCCTCATACCTACCCCGCTCCTGCGCCACAAGCCCCCAGCGCCTCCACAGCACCCCGTACAGAAGGCTCGACTGCCCACCTACCCCCTCCACCAGCCGAATAGCCTGCTGTAAGGCCCCCTCCGCCTCCGCATACGCCCGACGCTGAATATGGTACACCCCTTTCCAGCCCAGCAGCTCCGCATACCCAAGCGTATCCCCCAGCCATAGCGCCAGCGTCTCTGCCGAGGCTATCCACCCAAGCGCCTCCTGAGGCTTATTCACCCCACCCCACGCCTCAGCCCCTCGGAGATACACCCGCAGTCTCAGCGTATCCGCCATCGCCTGCCTCCGCAAAAGCGAGTCATACAGCCCAAGCGCCGCCCCATACCGCTCCTGCCTCAGAAGACTATCCGCCACCTGCAGAAGCGACTGCGCAGAAAGAAGAGACAAAAGCAGAACCCAAACCCATCGGCACATGGCTCAAAGATAAAAGGTTACCTTTGCTAAATGCGGGCAGTCCTGCTTCTGCTGGGGATATGGGCTCAGGCACAGAACCCTGCTAATCAGCCCGTGCCCTATACCCTCGCAGACAGAGATAGGCTCATTCGCTTAGAAGAGCGAGTAACGGGGATTGAAAAAGAACTGGCTCTCTTCCGAGAGCAGTACCGGCAGGAGATAGCAGCCTTCCGAGAGCAGTATCGGCAGGAGATGTCCAGCTTGCGGGGGGAAATCAACGAGCTGCGCTCCCAACTCACTCGCATGGAAAGTCGTTCCGACACTCAGTTCTACACACTTCTGATGATACTGGTGGGGTTTATTGGGTTTTTGCTCTGGGATAGACGGAAAGCCTTAGCGCCTGTGGAAGCAAAGGTAGCAGAGCTTCAGAAAGACTCCGTCAAACTCACTCGCTTAGTGCAGTCTCTGCGAGAGTACGCTCGCACACATCCAGACTTAGCAGAGATACTCAAGCGCTATGAGCTGAACTGAGGCTTCCCTACTGCCCATAAGCAGGGAAAGGATAACTTCGCCCTGTGGCGGTGATTGTATCGGCTTCGGGCATACGGGGCACTACGGAAGGAAAGGTAGGGGAAAACCTCACGCCGCTGGATGCGCTGCAGTGGGTAGGTGCTTGGGGTTTATGGCTGGAGCGCCAGTATGGAGGGCCCTGCAAGGTAATCGTCGGGCAAGATGCACGTCCCAGTGGTGCTATTCTGCGTCCGATAGTGATTCAAGCCCTGCGCGCGCAAGGACATACAATAGAAGACGCCGGTCTAACTACAACACCTACCATAGCGATGGCTATTCCCTACCGAAAGGCCCAAGGGGGGCTTATTCTCACGGCTTCTCATAATCCTGCAGGCTGGAATGCTCTCAAACTACTGGGCAGCAACGGGGAATTTTACCCGCCTTCGGTCATAGAAGAAGTTCAGCAGCTTCGGGATTCTCTCACCTTTAGCTACACGGAAAACCCTGGGCAGGTTTATGCTGCGGAAGGGCTACTGAGCTATCATATTGAGTCTATTCTCCGACTGCCTGGGGTGCATCCTGAGGCTATTCGTCAAGCTCAGCTCAAGGTAATCGTGGATGGCATCTGCAGTGGGGGGGCTGTAGCAGTGCCTGCACTATTAGAAGCCTTAGGAGTAAGCCATATAGAAGTGCTAAACGGAGAGCCCCATGGACGCTTTCCGCGCCCGCCCGAACCCCTCCCTGAAAACCTCACAGACCTCTCTCAGCAGGTGCGTGCCAAAGGCGCTCATCTCGGCATAGCCGTAGACCCCGATGTGGATAGAGTAGCCTTTATTTTGCCGAGCGGTGAACCCTTCGGAGAGGAGTATTCTTTAGTAGCGGTAGCCGACTATGTGCTCCGCTATGAAAAGGGTCCTGTGGTGGCGAATGCTTCCACGACTCGGGCAGTGGCGGAGGTAGCTGCGCGCCATCAAGTACCTTTCTATGAGAGCCGAGTGGGTGAATACTATGTCGTGCAAAAAATGAAAGCGCATGGGGCAGTCATAGGGGGGGAAGGCAACGGTGGGATTATTTATCCGCGGCTGCATTACGGGCGGGATGCGCTAGTAGGAATAGCCCTTCTGCTGAGCTATTTGGCTCAGGAGGGAGGAGATGCGCTGCGGCTGCGTGCCCGTTATCCCAATCATGCTATGGTCAAAGCAAAAATAACCTTATCCGCTCCCCTGCCGCCTAATCTTTGGCAGCGACTTGCGGAAGAGGCTGGAGCCGCAGAGATTTCCTTGGAAGATGGGCTCAAGCTGCGCTGGGAGGAGAAATGGATTCATCTGCGTAGTTCGGCTACAGAACCGCTGGTGCGTCTGATTGCAGAAGCCAATACGGAAGCAGAAGCGCAAGCGCTCATACGGTTTTGGCAAGAGCGGCTCCAAGCCTATGCAGGAATCGCTGCAGTATGAGCTTACGGGAATTCTGCATGCTACCTTTCCGCCCGTAAAGGTAGGTGTTTCTCGGCAGCGGCGTTCTTTCGTCGTGCTTACCGACACCCTTTCGCCCCAGTATATCCTCCTGGAAGCGTACGATACTCTCGCGCAGAGCTTGGAGCAGCTCCCCCCTCGGACGAAGGTAAAAGTGATTTTTCGCTTAGAGGGGCAGCTCTGGCATCCGCCTCAGGGTAAAGCCCGGTATCTCAATAAATTAGTCGCTGTGGAAATCAAGCGGATAACTATCTAAATTTGTGGGGTATGGATTTATTCGCCAAGGTGCGCGCTCGCATGAGCACGGATTTAGGCAAGTATGCGGACTTCGGTCATCACTATTTGGCTTTTCCGAAGCTCACAGGCCCTTTAGGTCCGCATATGTACTTCCGCGGTAAGCCTGTTTTGGTATGGTCTCTAAATGACTACCTGGGACTGGCGAATGATCCCGTTATCCGTGCAGCGGATGCGGAGGCTGCCCATAAGTATGGCTTGGCTTACCCGATGGGGTCTCGCATGCTCACGGGCAACACTGACGACCATGAAGCCTTAGAACAAGAGCTTGCAGCGTTTATCGGCAAACCTGACGTATTCCTGCTAAACTATGGGTATCAAGGCTTCGTATCGGTCATAGATGCGCTAACGGATAGACACGATGTGATTATTTATGACCAACTTGCCCATGCTTGCCTGATAGATGGGATTCGGCTTAGCCCTGCGCTACGACTCAGCTTCCGTCATAATGACATAGCGCACTTAGAAGCTCGCCTGCAGCAAGCCACCGCTCATGTAGAAAAAACAGGCGGTGGTATCTTAGTAATCACAGAGGGAGTTTTTGGAATGCGGGGGGATGTAGGGCAATTAGATGCGATTGCGCAGCTCAAGAAAAAATATGAATTTCGGCTTCTCGTAGATGATGCGCATGGTTTCGGGGTTATGGGTAAAAGAGGGAGAGGTGTACCGGAGTACTTTGGGGTGGAGGAGGCAGTAGATGTGTGGCTGGCTACCTTCGCAAAAAGCATGGCCCTCATTGGGGCATTTGTAGCGGGGGAAAAAGAGGTCATTCAGTACTCGCGGTATCATTTGCGCAGTCAGATATATGCGAAATCCTTGCCTATTGCTATAGTGATAGGCGCAAGGATGCGGCTGAGACTGATTCAAGAGCAGCCTTGGCGCTTAGAGAAACTCTGGGCAATCACCCATCGTCTACAAAAAGGACTAAGGGAAGCGGGATTTGACTTAGGACCCACTTGCTCACCCGTGACGCCCGTATATCTTTCAGGAAATGAAATAGAGGCGATAGCGCTCACCCAGGAGCTGCGAGAGAACTACGGAATCTTCTGCTCAGTCGTAACTTATCCAGTGATTGAACGAGGTAAAATCATCTTGCGGCTCATTCCTACTGCCAGTCACAGCGAAGAAGATGTGGATAGAACTATCCGTGCCTTCCACGAAGTAGCCCAAAAACTTCGTAGTGGTACTTATAACCTCTCTCAAATACCTGTACTATGAGCATTACTGTAGATATCGAAAGACAGCGTCAGCTCGTGGATGAGCTGAACTCGCAGGCGTATGAAGAAAGATATAATAACACGCAGTTGGCACTGCGTTTAGCGCAGGATGCCCTTACTAAAGCCCGAGATATTGGCTATACCGAGGGTCAAGCCTGGGCTATGCGCAATATCGGAATCGCCCATGCTATCTCTGGTCACAACGAAGAGGCAGTCAAGTATTTATACGAAGCGTATGTCCTCTTTGAGCGCATGGAGAACATGCGAGGCTTGGGTCTGAGTCTGTCCAACTTGGGCACGCTCTACCAGCAAATCGGGGAAATGGACAAAGCTATAGAGTATCTCAGCCGTTCTCTTCGCTATCTCCAACTCATACCTGATTTAGCTTTCTTTTATGCGCAGACCCTGGCTAACTTGGGCTCACTTTTCGGAGAGCTGGAGCAGTACGAACTGGCGTTAGAATACCAAGAGAAAGCCCTTGAGCTCCATCGGAAACTCTCTAATGTACGAGGCATCTTTTTCTCCACGCTCAGCATAGCCTCATTTTATCAAGCACTCAAGCGTTATGAAGAGGCGGAGAAGTACTTAGTTCAGGCTATGGACACCGCAGCTGATTTAGGCGAGGAGAATTTAGTGATTCGCGTTCTTTTAGCGCAAGCCGAACTGCTCAACGAAACAGGGCAAGTGCGTGATGCCTTGGCTCGCTTGGAGCGTGCAGAATATTTAGCCTCTGCAATTCAGAATCCTTCGCTCATGATTCAGATTGAGCTTGCGATGGCTAACACCTATCTTGCCCTCAACTTTGTGGATAAATCCGAAGAAGCAGTCAAAAAGGTAGAGAGTCTTGCAACTCAAGTAAAAGGGGTTGCGATGGACTATTATCTCAGTGATATCAAGGCTCGGATTGCTGAGAAAAAGAAGGATTACGAGCATGCTTTCCATTACTATAGGGACTATGCTCAGCGGAGATTAGCACTCCAACGGGCTGCCACCCGCAATACCCTCACTACTTTAGAGCGTATTTTGCGAGAAGACTTATTAGGGGCGCGGCATGAAGCCCCTCCTGAGCTGGTTGTGGCGAAACGGATTCAGGAGATTCTCCTACATGGCGAAGAAGAACTCAAACAAGTTTTCCCCGATAGCATAGAGTGGCTTGTACCGAAAGGGCATGTGAGCGGTGATTTTCTCTGGGTAGCCAAGGGTAAAGATAGTTCTCAAGTATTAGTAGTAGCAGATGCTTCGGGGGCTGGGGTTTCTGCGGCTATTCTCTCTACCATAGCGCATACCCTTCTGTATGAGATTGTAACGATTCGGGGGGTTACGGACCCTGGGCGCATTCTCACACAGGTGCATAAAGCGCTTTTAGACCTTCTGTATCCCACGGCTAAGAAGAGTTCGCCTGAAATAGAGGCTATTCAAGCCGAAGGGCTTCAGATGGGTGTATGTACGGTGCTATCGGGACAAGGAGAGCTTCATTATGCGGGTGCGCTCCTACCGCTGTGGGTATATAATCCGCTTTTAGGCTGGGAGCAGCTCACTCCTGACCGTCGCCTCATTGGACAGAAAGCCGAAGATGAAAAAAGCATGCGAGTTTATACAAGTACAATCATTCCCTTAGAGAAGCAGTGGGTGCTTGTATTTATGACGGACGGTTGGGAGCGCCAAATCAAAGCCTCCAGCGGTAAGCGCTACGGACGCAGCGCTGTGCGCGACTTTCTCAACGCTAACCCACCCAAAGACCTCAAGGAATGGATTAAGCTGGTGCAGAAAGAGTTTGATGAATGGCGGGAAGGGGCTGCTCCCACGGATGATGTTCTTATTGTAGCTGTGCGCACATGAGAAAACTGCCCCTTCTCTTAGGGGGCATCCTGTGGGCGCAGGGGCTGGGCGGCATCTACCAGCTCTCCGGAATGATCCTCAACGCTACTACGGGTGAGCCCATTCCCTATGCCACGATTCGCGTGCTTCATACGCGCCGAGGCACCCTCGCTAATGAAGATGGCTTCTACAGCCTTCCCGTCTTACCGGCAGATACGCTTTACTTCTCTGCCTTAGGCTACAAAAAATCCCGCTTTATTCTCAGCGAATATCTACGCGCCTACAAAGGCGATACGACTCAGGGCTTTATTTATGCCATTCATTACCTAACGGAAGATACGCTGGAGCTTCCACCCGTACGCATTCCAGGAATTCGCACGCCTGAGGAGCTCAAAACCGCTATCCTGAATATCCCCTTAGAAACCCAGAGCCAAATCGCCCGTAGCAATGTCAGCCCAGAACTGATTGCCTACTTCATGGAAAACCTTCCCGCTGATCCCCAAGAGCGGGTCAAAGTAGCTCAGAAGCGTTACCGAGACTTGTATTACGAGCGTACTTTGCGCCCTGTGTATCCGATTTTAGACCCGATTGCCGTATATCGCCTCGTTCAGTATCTCTCTAACAAAGCCCACGTCAAAAAAGAGAAAATTTACGATTACTGGCAGGATGACTGAGAGAGATGTTGTAGGATGTAGTGAGTTAGCCCTTCGTATAAGGGAGCAAGCTCGGGATAGTGCTGGCGAAGGTAGTCGGTATGCATGCGTAGGGTCTCGTAATCTCCACGCTTAGCAGGACCAGTCTGCGCTCGCTGGGGTGAGAGCATGTGGAGTTTTTGTCCTACTTCTTGTAGCAAGGGTAAGTATGTCTGCCAACTGCCTATCGGTCGCGCTAAGGTATCGGCTATATGTAGGAGCGCATTAGTAAAGTTAGCCGTAAATACAGCTCCAATATGCAAGCGCAGCCTTTGTTCAGAGGTAGCATGATGTACCTGATGGTCTGTACCAGCTAAGCGCTTGGCATAGGCTTCTACCTGTGGATGCCCTTCCCAGAAGATGGGAAAGGCGCCCCACTGCACGCTTCTACCTGGGGTAAAACTTTGTAGCGGATAAAGCACCCCTGCCTGCCTACCTACTACCGACTCTAATACAGCTATGGGCACGGAGCCCGCCGTATGCACTAAGAGAGTCCCCTGCTGCATCTGACGGGAGAGGATGTGAGCCAGCGGCAGAATCTGACCATCTCTTACAGCTAAAAAGATGATAGAAATCCGAGAAAGAGGCACCTCCTCCAGGTTTCTCCACGTGGGAAAGGGAAAGGCAAAGTCTTGATAAGGACGAATGAGCAGCCCCACTGCTTCGCCCAGTTCGTGAAAGCGAATGGCTATGCTCTGCCCCACTCCCCCTGCGCCGATAATGAGAATCATTCTATTCAAATTTCGTTTGCTACACTTGCATTATGCTACCGAAAGAAGGCAGGTCTATTAGCGATATTCTGGCACAGATAGACTCGCTCAAAAAGCAAGAGTGGGACAGCACAGGAAGCCGGTTATGGAGCTTGGTATATTATCACAGTCCTGAGGTGCTGGAAGTAGCTCAGCAGGCATACGCGCGCTACATCATGGAGAATGCGCTCAATCCTATGGCTTTTCCGGGGCTTCGCATTATGGAGAATGAACTCGTGCGCATCGCCAAAAGCCTTTTGCATGCACCGCCTACGAGTGGAGGTGTGCTGACCAGTGGCGGCACAGAAAGTATCTTTTTAGCCCTCAAGGCAGCGCGCGACCACAGCCGCGCCGAGAAACCGCACTTAGCCCAGCCCGAGGTAATAGCTCCTCTCTCAGCGCATCCTGCTTTTGATAAAGCGGCGCATTACTTGGGTCTGCGCATCATTCATACCCCTCTGCTCCCAGATGGCTCGGCTGATGTCCAGGCGATGGAAACAGCGATTTCGGAGCGTACCATTTTGCTGGTGGGTTCTGCCCCCTCTTATCCCCACGGAGTGATAGACCCTATCCCCGCCATAGCCGACTTAGCCCGTAAATACAAGCTCCTCTTCCATGTGGATGGATGTGTGGGTGGTCTTATTCTGCCTTTTTTGGAGAAGCTGGGAGTGTCGGTGCCGCCGTTTGACTTTCGGGTGGAGGGCATAACAAGCATCTCCGCCGACCTCCATAAATACGGCTACACCCCTAAGGGCGCTTCTATCTTATTATACCGAGACCGAAGCCTGCGGAAGTACCAATTTTTCACCTATGGGAGCTGGCCGGGTGGGGTGTATGCTTCGGCGAGTTTCTCAGGTACGCGTTCAGCGGGGGCTATCGCTGCCGCTTGGGCTGTGCTCCAGTACCTGGGTGAGAAAGGACTCTTAGAAGCTGCCCAAGCCGCTTGGGACACGACACAGCGCATCCGCCAGTTTGTAGAAAGCACCCCCCCGCTCTACATAGTGGGCAATCCGAATGCCACCATTTTAGCGATAGGGGCGCATCCGCCGGCGGATATTTATGCTATCGGCGATGAACTCTCTAAACGAAGCTGGCACATAGACCGGCAACACCACCCACCCAGCCTGCATCTTACTGTTACCGCAGGGCATGCACGAGTAGTAGAATCTTTCCTCCAAGACCTTCGGGAAGCCGTAGAAATAGAGCAAGGGCGAGCTTCTCGGCGCAGTTGGCAGCGGCGACTTCTGCGCAGTTCTTTGGAAATCGGCATGGCGGTATTGCCGCAGCGATGGGTACGCGGACTGAGCCGCTGGATTACCAGCAGTGCTCGGAGTAATCGCCCTCCTCGCCGCACAGCCGCCCTCTATGGCATGATGGCAGCTCTTCCTTCCCATACCTCCGTGGAAAAGCTCGCCGAAGATTTTCTGGATAAAGCCTTAGAAGCCTGAGCTACCTTTGCGATGTGGCAGAGGTACGGATTGAACCCTCTTGGAAAGCCCTCTTAGCCGAAGAGTTTCAAAAGCCCTACTTTGAAGCCCTTATTGCCTTTCTCAAGGATGAAAAGAGTAAAGGCAAGGTCATTTACCCCCCTGGCAATCAGATTTTTCGCGCATTTGACCTATGTCCCGTGGATAAAGTAAAAGTTGTCATCTTAGGGCAGGACCCCTATCACGGCCCTGGGCAAGCCCATGGGCTCTGCTTCTCGGTACCCCGAGGCGTCCCCCTTCCTCCTTCCCTCCAGAACATATTCAAAGAGCTGGAAGCAGACTTAGGCTTTCCTTCACCGCCTCATGGCGACCTTTCCGGCTGGGCAGAACAGGGCGTCTTCCTGCTTAACGCCATCCTCACCGTAGAAGCCCGCAAACCCACCTCTCACCAGAATAAAGGCTGGGAAAATTTCACAGACCGAGTTATTCAAAAGATATCTGAGGTGCGCCCGCATGTCGTCTTCATCCTATGGGGACAATACGCCCGCAATAAAAAAGGTCTCATAGACCCTTTCAAGCATCTCATCTTAGAAGCAGCGCACCCCTCCCCGTACTCGGCTGAGCGGGGATTCTTCGGCTCGCGCCCTTTCTCTAAAGCGAATGCCTTCTTAGTCCAGAATAAGATGGAGCCCATAGACTGGGGGCGGCTTATGTATGCGTAGCCAAACGAACATTTGATAGGGAAGATTTTGTATATTTGGGGCATGTACGGGAACTTAGTCGTCCGCCCCGAGGACATAGAAAACTGGGGCAAAAAAGTAGAGCAGGAAGACCCAGAAAAGCTCGTTGAGTTTGAAGCCCGCATAGAGCGTGGCGAGAAGATAGAACCATGGGACTGGATGCCTTTTGAATACCGGCGCCAGCTCATCCGTATGATAGAGCAGCATGCGCATTCTGAGATTATCGGTGCGCTACCAGAGGGTACTTGGATTACTCGCGCACCCAATTTCCGCCGCAAGCTCGCTCTCATGGCTAAAGTCCAAGATGAAGTAGGCCATGCTCAGCTCCTCTACAGCGCTGCTGAAACCTTGGGCAAGACTCGGGAGCAGATGATAAATGACCTCCTCTCCGGCAAGTCCAAGTATTCCAATATCTTCAACTATCCCGCTAAAACCTGGGCAGATACAGCGATTATTGCTTGGCTGGTGGATGCAGGCGCTATTATCAATCAAACCACGAATTCCCGAGGCTCCTATGGGCCCTATGTGCGGGCGCTGGAGCGCATTTGCTGGGAAGAGTCCTTCCATCTCAAATACGGCTATGATAGCGTAGTTTATTTAGCCACAGGCACCCCTCGGCAGCGTGCTATGCTCCAAGACGCTCTTAATCGCTGGTGGCGTCCTATCATGCATTTCTTCGGCCCCCCGGACACTCAGTCCGTCCACACCGAAAAGCTCGTTCGCTGGAAAGTCAAACTCGCCACGAACGATGAAATGCGCCAGCAGTTCTTAGACATGTATGTGCCCAAGATTTGGGAACTGGGCTTGACGATTCCTGACCCGAACCTGCGCAAAAATCCCGAAACTGGCCGATGGGAATACTCAGACCCTGACTGGGATGAGTTCTGGCGTGTGATTAACGGGGATGGCCCCTGCAATAAAGAGCGCTTAGCTGTGCGGCGCTTCGCCGAAGAGAAAGGCCGCTGGGTGCGTGAAGCGCTCCGCTCTCCGCAAGCCCAGTACGTAACCCCCTTAGCCTAAGCTATGGCTTCCTTAGACCCTCGGATTCAACGAGCCGAACCAGAACTCTGGCAGACTCCCAATACCACCTTAGGCCCCTTAGAGCACTGGACTACTTATGAAGTCTTCCTCCAAAAAACCCGCGGCAGCCATGCCCAGCATGTGGGTTCGTTGCATGCCCCAGACCCAGAAATAGCGCTGATTTTAGCGAAAGAGCAATACACTCGACGCAGTTCATGTGTCTCACTATGGGTCGTGCCCACTGTCTGCATCCTCAAAACGACCACTGAGGAAGAAGGCATGTTCCAACCCGCAGTAGACAAAACTTATCGTGAGCCTCAGGGTTATCTCAATACCCGCGAGCGATTAGAGAAATACCGCCATCGTATTCCCAGTTCGTCATGTTAGAGCAGTTGGAGACGCTTATCCTTTCCTTAGCAGACGATGAGCTTATCATGGGGCATCGCCAAGCAGAATGGATAGGACTAGGCCCTATCTTAGAAGAAGATATTGCTTTCGCCTCTATTGCGCAGGATGAAACAGGGCATGCACAGGCTTACTATCAAATTCTCACGGACCTTGGACTGCGTACGCCGGATGAGTATGCATTCCGCCGCTCGGCGAAGGAGTTTCGCTGTGCGCACCTCGTAGAGCTGCCCAACTTTGACTATGACTACAGTTTAGCGCTAATGCGGCACTTTCTCTACGATGGAGCGGAACAGGTGCGCCTGCAAGCCCTCTCTCATAGCGCGTATGAGCCGTTAGCTGGCTTAGCGCAAAGGCTACTACGAGAAGAAAAATACCACTGGCTGCATGCCACGACTTGGATTAAGCGGTTGGGTCGCAGTACCGAAGAGGCACACCTTCGCCTGCAGAGCGCACTGAATCAGCTTTACCCGTATGCTTGGGGACTTTTTGAGGAGCTACCCGAAGAAGCCGCCATGGTAGAAGCTGGGTGGATTCCACCCTCGGCTCAGTTGCGAGAGCAATGGCTGGCTCTCGTTCTGCCTATCTTAGAAGCCGCAGGCCTCCAAACTCAAATGCCCAGTACCCAAGCCCTCACTGCCGTTATGGGCGGACGCCGCGGCTGGCACAGCCCTTACTTTGAGGCGCTCTTAGCCGAACTAACCGAAGTCTCTGCTTCTGAGCCAGAAGCCGAATGGTAGCTACCCCCGAGGCAGTGCGCGAGTGGCTGCGCAGCGTGCCCGACCCCGAAATCCCCTTCGTCTCCATCGTAGATATGGGCATGATTCAGGGGGTAGAGATTACCGGCAGTCAAGTCAAAGTCACGATAGTACCTACCTTCGCCGGCTGCCCTGCGATTCGCTTGCTCCAAGAGCAGATTCGGCAAGTCATAGAAGAAAAAGGACTAACTGCCACGGTAGAAGTGGATTATGCTCAGCCGTGGAAAGCAGAATACATGACTAAAGCGGCTTGGGAGGGCTTACGTCGAGCGGGCTTTGCCCTGCCGCAGAAACTCTCCGAGGACCCCTGGGAAATGCTCCACTCAGCCCGCTGCCCCCGGTGCGACTCTGACTCGGTGAGCCTCCTCTCCCCCTTCGGCCCTACAGCCTGTCGCGCTATCTTCAAATGTCATACTTGTGGCGAAGCATTTGAGTTGTTCAAGCCGCCCGTGTAGCTGAGAGAAGCCATTCCTCTTATTTTTGGCTTCATGTGGCGGAGCGTTCTCTATCTCATAGGCGGCTACTTTCTGTCAGCTTATTTTTGGCTTCATGTGGC
>JANWZJ010000019.1 GCA_025054525.1 Bacteroidia bacterium
TGCCACCCTTTGGAAAAGCAGAAGATAAGGTGGGGACAGAGGTAGTTGTGATTGTGGAAGTTTTGGGCTGGGAAGAAGGAGGTGGGGGGGGAGGAGGAGGAGCGATGGGGGGAGGTGCTTCTGCGATCGGTGGCTTAATCGGTTCAGGCGGGGATGAAGGGGAGAATGAAATATAGGGCGTAGGAATGGGAGGTGGAGCCGGTTTATCCTCCTTAGGCTGTTCTAAAGGAGGGACGAAAAAGGACTTTTCTTGACGAGCCTTTTTCTGGGCAGCTATCTCTATCTGGACCAGGCTACGCACGACTTTATCACTGCCCCCCATCTCTTGCGCTTTCTTGATTAGATATACTAAACGATCATCGGAAATACGCGCATCTTCTACCAGAGCCCGAATGAGTGGCTGAAGGCTCTGAGGAAACTTAGCCTTTTTCTCTAATATTTGCTGCTCCAAATCTAAGATAGCTTCTATGTGGGTACGGGTGAGCCCTACTTCACTACCTCGTTGCACTAGGAGACGCATAGCGGGTTCTTCTATGCTGCCATGCACCAGCAGGGTCCGAATGAGCGGTTGCAACACCTCTGCGCCGAATCCCCCTGGGGTTCGCTGACGAAGGGCCTGCTCTGCTTCAACCAGGGCATGCACCATAGTTTGGGACATTCCTTCTTGTTGGGCCAGCTCAGAGAGAAAGGGGATTTCCTCTTCTGAAAGGAGACCCTTTTGTACGAAACTTCGGATTAGGTGAGCCAGTCCCTCCAACGGAGAAGCCCCTCGCGCCCGTAGCCGTAGAAACTCCTGAAGCCCCTGACTCACAGGGTCGGCAATACGCGCTTCTCGTGCTAAATCCATCAAATAAGCCACTTCCACCGCAGACAAGCCATGTTTATCCAGAAGCCTTAGTACTTCCCAGTAATTCTGAAGGGCATAAGCTAAAGACTTTTTCTGTGTAGCCTCCAGCAGTTGAAGCAAATAATGAATAAGCTGCGGGGGTAGCTTGAGGCTCTTAGTCTGCTCCTCTAACCATGGCAACAGGTCAGAGGGAGAGCCAAGTCCCTCTACACTTTGAAGGAGGCGCACTAAATAGCGTAAGGCAGGTGTGCGGGGCATCTGCACCATCGTCTGAACCAGCTGGACGGATAAATGCAGCGTCTGAGCCACTTCTAAAAGAAAGGGTAGCTTTCGGCTGGACTCCTGTCCCAAGGCATCTACTAACTGACCCAGTGCCTGAATGCGCCGGAGCGGCTCTGTGTCCTGCTGAGCTAGCCGCGCATTTACCATCGCTCGGAGGATATCTTCTGAGCAGCCTAAAGTCTCGGCATTCTGCCGAAGGAAAGCCCAATCCTCTGAAGAAATATCCGTAGATTGGACAAGCTCTTGTACTAACGGCCAGAGAAGTTCTATCTCCATGGGTCAACGAATTCTGCCTAATTCGGGCGCAGTCAGTTGAAAAACTTCAGGTAAAGGAGGAGTTTCTGGGGCTGTGAGCAAAGCTCGGGTCTGGGCAGAGAGGCGCTTGAACCAGCGTTCCCAAGGCTTACTTTCTTTGGGATAAAGGACTACTTTGTAGGTCTTGAGGTTGGCAAGCTGAGCTGCTGTCTCTAAGGCAGTCTCTATGCCCCCCAGTGTATCCACGAGGTTAATCGCTAAGGCTCTCTTGCCCGACCAGACTCTACCCTGTCCAATACTGTCTACCTGCTCCAAGGTGGCGAAGTTTCGCCCCACCCTGACAACCTCAAGAAACTCCCGATAAATCCCATCTATTTCTTGTTGCATGCGTTGGGCCTCTAAGGCAGAGGGCTCCCGCAAAGGACTCATATAATCCGCATAAGCCCCACCCACCCGCACGCGGTCTGTGCGCAGTTCTATATGCTTCTCTACAAGCTCTCGCAGATCCAATAGAATGCTAATCACCCCAATAGAACCCGTTATCGTTGTAGGTTCAGCAACGATTTTATTAGCATAAGCTGATATATAATAGCCCCCTGAAGCTGCCGTGCCGCTCATGGAAACTACAATAGGTTTCTTTTGACGAATACGGCGCAGTAGACGCGCGATTTTATCCGAATCCAACACAGCACCTCCGGGGCTATTCACCCGCAAAACTACGCCCTTAATCTTATCTTCTCGTTCTATTTCTTGAAGCTGAGGTATCCATTCCCGCGCCGAAATATCATCCGAAGGTCCTATGCCTCCTTGCATATAGACTAAGGCTATACTGGCTTCAGTCTCATTAGAAGGTTTAAGCTGATCGGGATAAATGAAAGCAGGCTCTTTCTTCCCCTCGGGTATAAACTGTTTTTGCCATTCTTCCCAAGGTACCAGGGCATCTACTAAACGAACCTCCGCTGCTTGACGCGCTGAGAAGAAGATATAACTTTCTGTCCATCGCCGCAAGCTATCTGGGGGAATTCGCCGTCGCAGAGCTATGGAGTCTATCCAGGTCTCCCATATATCCGTCAGAACCGCTCCTAACTGCTCCCGATTAGCTTCACTATATTTCTCTTCTGTAAGAGACTCGGCTGCAGACTTATATTTTCCCGTCCGAAAAAGCCTCGGCTTGACACCCCACTTCTCTAAAAACCTTCTGTAGAATAGAGTTTCAATAATCAGTCCATTCCATTCTATGTTCGCTCCAGATTGAGGATACATTAGGATTGTATCGGCACACGAGGCGAGATAATAGGTATTTTCCGTAAAATAATCTCCATAAGCGAGTACAGGTTTTTTAGCTTTCTGCTTGTAGGTCAAGAGCCACCGGCCTATTTGCTGGACTTGAGCGGGAGCCGCTTGAAGATCGCCTAAACGCAAGACAATACCCTTGATATTATCTTTCGTAGCCGCCACCTCTAAAGCGGTACGTATCTCTTCCAGGGTGGGTCCTTTATCATCGGTCTCTTCCAAGATAGTTCCCTGCCAAGAAAAGGATGGCGACCAATCTCTTTCATATTCGGTTAGTTCGCCTCTGAGGTGGAGGAGGAGCCAGCCTTCTTTCGGAGGGGACTTAGCCGCCGAAGAACCGCTTGAGAAAATAGCCCCCGAAGTGATAGAGCCTACTATGAGAATACCCCCGATAATCATCGTGAGGAAAAAAGCTAAGATAAAGGCGATGAGGGTGCGTAAGAAGCGCCACATACACGGCAAATTTAGTGAAGGGCGTGGAGAATAGGGAAACGCGCAGCGCCACGCGGGTCTAAGTCATAGGCATCCACATGAAAGCCGGGTGCCGCTCTCTCTCGTTTCCACTGACTGGAGCGGAAAAGTCGCAGAAACTTTTCCACCCAAGGGGTTTGGGAGTCGGGTATATTTACTAAGAAAGACAGATTATCGGGTCTCATGCCATGAAACACCAAATGAAACTCTAAGGCATTCAGGATAGGATAAGGCATGAGGTCTTCTTCATCGGCTTGAGCGACGGGGCGCAGTTCAGCTGTGGGGGTTGCTTGGGCGATTTCAGCAAGTACAGGCAGCGAAAGGGCTTCGGCTGCCCAGAGTCCCCATTCGCGTAGGTCTGCCTTAGCGACGCCTGCGATTGGAGCCAACCCACCCGCCGTATCCCCATCCATAGTGGAATAGCCCACCGAAAGCTCACTACGATTACTGGTAGTGAGTAGAAGCGCACCTAAGAGATTAGCAGCCATCCATAGTCCAGGTACCCGAATGCGCGCTTGGAGATTTTGACGGGCTATGTCGTCCTGCTCCCAACTCAACGAACGCCCTAACCAGAGTTCCACTTTCTCTTCGTACATCCGTCGTATATCCTCCAAGTCCCACCGATGGAAAGGTATTCCCAGTGCCTGAGCTAAGTCCCGAGCGCGTTGATAGGTCGTTGTGCTACTTTGAGCAGTTGCTTGATAGAAGGTGTAGACCTGAGGCTGATGGGGTAGCATGTAGGCTAACCGCTGTTGATAAGTTTCGGGGCTAAGCTGTTCTTGAGCCTTTCGCAACCCCAAGGCACCCAGCACAGCACAAGCAGCCGAGTCCAATCCCCCTGAGAGAGAAACAACGAAGCTGCGGCTACGACTTTTCCAGAGATAGTCCCATAGCCCCATCGCTATCGCCTCCGTAAGTTCTTGCCAAGGGGAATCTTCCGTCAGTTTCAAAGAGGCAGGTAGAGGAGCAGCATCAGCAGGTGCCAGCTCAGGGATGACGATTTCCACAGGATGCTCTGCGGCAGGAAGCAAGCTAGTGAGGACATTACGCCGCAGGGCTTCTCCTGGTAGTTCTACATAGGTCAGTGCCCCATCTTCATAAAAAAACCGCGGCGTAGCAGCCACAATCTCCCCTCGCCACGCAATCAAGCTTTCTCCTTCATAGAGTAGTTTGCCTGCTTCATTGCCAGCGAGGTTGGCATAGGCATAGACGCACTGATAGCGGGCACTGGTCTCTTGGATAAGGCGCCGACGCCGACTGGCCTTCCGCATCTCAAAAGGAGAGGCATTGAGCACCAGCCCGATGTGCGTGAGATGCCTTTCTAAAGGACGCTGGGGGCGCCAAGCATCCTCACAGATTTCCACCGTGATAGTCATTCCTCGCCACGAAAAAGGAAGAGCATAACCCGCCGGTTGCTCACTCCTCTCTTCTATGAGCCTTCCTTCTGGCGCAGGATGAAACCATCTGGGCTCATAAAAGACATTTTCTCGTGGAAGGTGCCGCTTGAGAGAAAAACCCCAAACCCTACCTCCCCCTACAACTGCCGCCGCATTGTAGAGCTTGCCCCCAATCTGCAAAGGCAATCCTATCGCAGCAATAATCCCTGCTGTTTCTGGTAAAACTTTCTGCAGTGCTTGCCATGCCGCCTCCTCTATCCAAGGATGCCAGAAAAAATCCCCACACTCATAGCCCGATAGACAAAGCTCAGGGAAAACAACAATCTGTACTTTGTTTTTTTGGGCCTCTCTCAGAAAATGGATTACTCGCTGGACATTCCCCTCAAAGTCTAAGGGTGTAGTGCGCAGTGAAACTGCTCCTATCCGCATGCACTACTCAATCCTATCTCCAGTCAGAGAAGTTCCCATTACAGCAGTGTGAGTCCGCCAAGGCAGCCCTGTGGACTTTTCTATCCATATAAGCTGCTTGACCCCTTCTGCCTCCAATAGAATGCGCCAAACTTCGCGGCTCGTGCTGGCTACGGTGATTTTCTCTTCATCCTCTACACTGACTGTGGCTGGGATGAAAGCCTGCTGCTGCAAAGAGAAAGTCATAAACTGAGCCTTGTACCCCTTAGCCAAAGGAAGTGAAGCTAAATAATACCGTATCGCTCCACCCAGCGGATAGAAAGGGTGTCCTTCCAGAGGCTTCTCTACCGCGTTTATTTGCCCCATCATTTTGAAGGTTCCCACGATTTTATCACCCTGCCGATTGAGCTCAATCTCCAGACTCGCTTGCGTGCGACGATAGCTCAAAACCTGTCCCTGCGCATCTACTTGGGAGATTTCCTGCGTGCGCAGCCCGGGAATCTCATCGGACTCCACGTTTTCAGAAAACTCCCAGCCGCTGGGAGACTTTTTCCACTCTTCCTGAGAACGCACAGAGACTTTACGACCGCCAGCTTCTAACTGATAAAGCCAACGCGCCTTGAGCGGCTGCTTAAGCGGCAAACTTAGGGCTGCCATAGCAGATGCAGCCCCATTATTAGCCGCCTTGGCTTCGGTAATGGGATTCACTTTGACAGTGGAGGGGTCTACTGTAAGTTCCCGCAAACGCTTTGCGATTTTTTCGGATACTTCAGGCTGCAACCGCCCGCCTATTCGCTCACTGAGAAACTGCTCAATTGCTACCATCATCGCCATGCGATTGTCATAGTTACGGTAGCCGTGCCCCTCATCGGGTGCCAAAAGATAGCGCACCGGATAGCCCTTAGCATGCAAAGCAGCCACTATTTGATCCGACTCCTGCTGTTTGACGCGAGGGTCATTCGCTCCTTGAATAATAAGGAGCGGAACGCGTATCTTATCTACGTGATATAGAGGGGATTGGGCTTTGAGGCGCTCGGCATCTTTAGGATCATCAGGATTCCCTACCCGATTGTAGAACATCTTCATAATCGGCTTCCAGTAAGGAGGAACCGAACGCACTAACGTAATGATACTGGAAGGTCCTACAATAGAAACTCCACAAGCATAGAGTTCAGGTGTAAAGGTTACCCCTGCTAATGTAGCATATCCGCCATAAGACCCCCCCATAATCGCAACACGCTTTGGATCAAAAATTCCCTCCTTGATCATTTGTTGCACAGCATCGGTAAGGTCATGCTGCATCGTGCCTGTACCCCAGCCTTGATTGCCTGCGTTGATGAAGGCTTTGCCATATCCTGTGGAGCCGCGGAAGTTAACTTGTAATACCGCATAGCCCCGATTCGCTAAGAACTGCGCAACTGGGTCATAGCCCCAATAATCCCGAGCCCAAGGCCCTCCATGGACATAGAGCACACCGGGGAGATTACGAGGGGTGACTCCTTTGGGGAGCGTAAGGTAAGCAGGGAGCTCCGCCCCATCCCGAGCACGAATTCGCACAGGCTTGCAGTCCGATAGGTGCTCCACTGGCAAGTCTGGACGGGAGCGCCCGATTTCTTTGAGTTCTTTCTTTTGACTGTCCCAGAGGTAGTAGCGTCCAGGCTCCTTATCACTGCCAAAGACTACAACAGCATACCTCTCATCATCCGACAGGGAAGACGTGCCTACTTCCCCTCCTGGCAGCAGTTCATTCCAGCGCTTGAACCACTCTTCCAGCTTAGTATCAAAGAAATAACGACGACGATAGTCATCTATGTAACTGACCAACCTAAGCTTGTCCGTCTTATCATCAAAGGAGACGTTAGCTAAATCCACCCTATTCTCAGGGTCTGTATGAATGAGCTTCTCTTTACCCGTGCTCGGGTCAAATAGAATAAGGCGAGATTTATCCGTACCTTTATTGGTAGTCATGTAAAACTCTTTCCCCTTGCGTGGAATATACACTACTCCTGCGCTTTCATCCCATGCCGTTTCATAGAACTTTTTGAAAGAGAAGCTGTTGCCTTTTCGCTCTACGAGATAAAGTTCTGTGCCCCCTTCTGATCCCATCTTAGTGGCGCAGCGCACCTGTCCCTTATGGTCAATATCCCACCCCAATATCCCATCTTTATTCTCGTAGAGAAGGCGGAGTTTGCCCGTAGCTAACTCTAACTCATATAAATCATGCAAACTCGGGTCTCTGTCGTTGATACCGATATAAGCTACTTGCGGTTTGTCCTTAGGAATGGCATGAACCTGTACTAACACACCCGTGCGAGGTACGAGATTCGCGGCGGTAGGGATTTTTCCTGGGGTTACTTCGGCTAAGGTGATGCGATAAAGCAAATAGTTTTCATCCCCGTCTTTATCCTGTATGTACAAAAGGTACTTGCTGTCTGGACTCCAAAAGTACTGCGTGATGGGACGGCGCTCACTATTAGTAACAGGAAAGGCTTCTCCCAAGCCCCCATCCCGTAGAGGCTGAAGCCAGATATTGAGCGTGCCATTGTAGGGTTTGACAAAAGACAGCCACTTACCATCCGGTGAAACTTCAACCCCCGCTAAAACAGGGTCTCCGAAGAATAGCTCTCTATCCAGTAGGGGCGGAAGCTGAGCACTCGCCATGCAGCTAAGATAGATGATAGCTAAGGTTGTACGCATCGCACAAAGCTATGGATTTTGGAGTATGTTGAAGTTTTGAGTTTTGATGGAGGGAACTACCTGCAGAGCGTATTTACTTCGCCAAAGCCACAGAGGCACTCTCTACATTCTTAGAGGGAGTGGAAGGCTCCTTGACTACTTCAAACTCAAAAAATACCTCTTCAAATCCACCCACCCAAAAGCACCACATTCTACTGGCAATCATAGGCGAGAGGTTAGCCCAGAAATCTATGAGTCCTCCCAGAATGCGACCCAAATAATATACAGCCCTAGGCATGACCATTTTCTTGAGATAAGGTTGAGCAAACCAGTGGAGCCTTAGCTTTCTGAGCTTATAGTGAGTACCCATATATCCGCCTGCGAATGTGGGATTGAAATAATAGGGGAAGGTTACATCAAATCCACGCTTATGATCTGCATGCGTAAATCCACGCGAAAAATGCGGCACACGAATCCGCACTATCCCACCTGGGCGCGTGATGCGATGTACTTCCTTCATGACGCGAAAAGGGTCTTTCAGATGCTCTAAGCAGTGATCCATTTCCACTAAGTCAAACGCATCATCCGCAAAAGGATAGGGAAAAACATCCAAGTCATGAACGACGTCCGGAGGACGACGAGAATAATAATCCACATTCACAAACCCTTCTTTGGGAAACTCGCCTGAGCCTAAGTTTAGCTTGCGCATAGACTAAGCTATAACAGGTTTTTCAGAGGCGTGCACTGACAAAGGTATTTGACCGAAGCCTGCCCATGAGTTTCGGTTTCGCCACACGAGCTGAGGTGTTATGCCCACAGACCGCCAGTACGACTCAAACTCCTCCCGTGTAAGATAGTAGGCGATAGATGGTGTGAGATGGTCATATGTAATACTCCATATTTCCCCGAAGGAGAAATCCCCTAAGTGGGCAATATAGTCATAATAGGGTAAAATAGTGCTAAGTGATTTGATTCTATAGATAGTTTTAGCAGACAAATAGACTGGGATGGTCAGAATAAATGAGAGTAATTTTAGAAGCCACGAGGGCATACGCGAAGTAAAGTGCTTTCTCACAGGATTCACCAGGGAGGTAATCCATCCATTATTTTCTCTGCCGTAGACCCAAACTGAGAGTGTGCCGCCAGGATTGACGACTTTGGCTATGCTTCGGAAGGCTTGCGCAGGGTCTGGGGTGTGATGGATTACTCCCACGCTATAGGCGTAATCTATCTTATTAGGCTGTAGGGGGAGATGAAAAATATCGCCCTGCACAATATGTACATGAGGTAAATGGCGAGTATGAGCGAAGCTTACTTCTACAGCCTCGCTCAGGTCTACCCCTATCACAGCCTTAGCTCCCCAGCGCGCAGCTAAGAGAATATGTCTGCCTTTTCCACAACCTGCATCTAACACAACCTTATCTCGGAAATGTTCTGGTCGTACAGGCTGAATAAAGCTCAAAAACTGGCTCTCATAAAAATCATGATGAGCCTCCTTAAAGATATGCCACTGCTTGCCGAACCTTCGCACGGTACGCTCATACCAATCTGCATCCATGACCTCGGGCGGGAGCAGGCGAGGAATACCCCGAACCACTGGATAGCGTGTGTTACATGCAGTACACACAAGCTCTCCTTCCATGATATGTTCTCCCTCTTGGTTATCCACGCGTATCACCTCCAGCTTCTCTTTACAACGAGGGCATCCCAAATACTCTAATGCTTCTATACGCATGATAGCACAAAATTACGAAGCATCAAATCTATCTCCGTATCTCATCTTGAGGTAGTTCATTCGCATTCGGAACTGCTCCTCCCCCACCCACTCTATCATGCTAAACACACCCCCCGTAAACGGCGGAAAGCCCCAGCCCAGAATAGAAGCGACATCTCCATCCCGGGCATCTAATAAGATTCCTTCTTTCAGTGCGCGAAGGGCTTCGGCTACTTGGACATAGAGAAAGCGGTCGCGCAGCTCTGGATACAATGCAGGGTCTATGGGACGAGAGGGGAAATAGCGATTTAGTTCAGACCAGAGGTATTTTTTTCCTTCGGGGGGGTATTCGTAGAAACCTTTGCCAGCTTTTCGCCCAGAGCGTCCTAACTTCTCCACAAAGAGCTCTCCTACCGATGCCACTGGATCCTCTGCGAGACTAACGCCCAAATCTCTTTCTGTTTGCCGCAGTATGCTATACATTAAGGACAAGCTCACTTCATCTGCCAGTGCCAAGGGCCCCACGGGCATACCGGCTTGTCGTCCGAGGTTCTCTATGAGAGCAGGCGGTACGCCTTCCATGAGCATCCGTAGCCCTTCTCTTACATAAGTGCCAAATACCCGAGAAGTAAAAAAGCCCCGACTATCCCTAACCACTACAGGGACTTTACCAATCTTGACCGAGAAGTCTAATGCCCATGCTAAGGTTTGCTGGCTCGTATGCTTGCCTAAGATGATTTCTAAGAGGGGCATCCTCTCGGCAGGAGAAAAGAAGTGCAGCCCAATAAACCTATCTGGAACACCTGCAGCTTCTGCCAGACTTGTGATAGGGAGAGTAGAAGTATTAGAGGCTAACACACCTTGGGGACTGAGATAAGGAAGTATCTCTGCATAGACCTGCGTTTTGACAGCCCTATCTTCAAAGACCGCCTCAATCACTAAGTCTGCTCCCGCAAGGGGCTGATATTCTGTCGTGTAGCTTAAGCGCTGCTGGATTCCTTGGGCTTTTTGCGGAGAAAGTCGCCCGCGCTGTACTTCGCGCTGCAGGAGGTTTTCGCTGAAATTACGAGCTTTTTCTAAGGCTTGGGGACTCGTATCTTTGACCCAGGTAGCGTAGCCTGCCTGGGCACACACATAAGCAATCGCACTGCCCATCATGCCCGCACCCAAAATGACCACCTTTTGAAAAGAGGCAGGAGGTACTTGTGCAGGGCGATGGGGTAGGCTCAATAGCCGTTGCCTTTCTATAAAGAGAGTGCGCACCATTGCGCGGGCTTCTCGCGTAGCTAAAGTGCGCGCAAAGTAGCTGCTCTCTATGCGGAGCCCTTCTACAAAAGGCACTTGTAATCCCTCATATACAGCTCGCAGGGCATATTCTAAACCAGGATAATTGCCATAAGTGCGTTCTCGAAGCTTAGCAATCGCTGCGGTGAAGATACGGCGCCCTTCTTCACTTTGCGGATGCCCTTGCTCTATGCGATAGTCAGGTGCATTCCAGGGATTGCCCAAAAAAGAGGAAGTCTGGCTGAGCCACTGCAAAGCCCGAGGAATCAAGTCTTCCCTTTGTCCTACCAGCTCTTCTACTAATCCATACGCGTGGGCCTCGGCGGGACGCAGTCTTCGTCCCTCTAAAATGAGCTGCAGAGCAGGAGCTACCCCTATTTTGCGTGGCAGGCGCTGCGTACCTCCCGCCCCCGGCATAAGCCCTAAGGTCGTTTCAGGAAGCCCGATTTCTATATCCGAAGCATTCCAAGCAATTCGATGATGACAAGCCAAAGCTAACTCATACCCACCCCCTAATGCACTTCCCCCGATAGCCGCTACTACTGGCTTACCTCCCGTTTCTACCCGTAAAAAAACCTCTTGAACTCGCCAGCTATTCTGATATATCTCCTCTATGCTTTGCCGTTCTACCAGCTGCTGCACATACCGAATATCAGCTCCCGCTAAGAATTCGGGATTAGCCGAAGTTATCACTATCCCCCTAACCTGACTATCCGTGAGTACCGATTCCAGGGCTTCTTGAAAGGCGGTTACACTTTCTGGACTGAGTACATTCACTCGGGGCATCCGCCAGATCAGAAGAGCATAGCTCCCTTCTCTGCTGACTTCTATCATAAGCAGGCAAACTTAATGCCTTTGATGGGGCAGAAAGAAAACTTCATCCTTGCTTAACTTTGCCAGCATGGCAAGCCAAGTGTATAAAGGAACGCTCAAGCCGCCTCGCACCTTCAAAGAGAAACTCATTCAGGGTTACGTGGATTTCGTAGAGGAAAATATTGCCCGTTTCTCAGTGCATGGGAATCCCCCTGTATATGACGTTTCTCTTTTCCCTTGGGCGAAGGAGTTGGAGCAGAACTGGAAGGCTATCCGAGCAGAGCTAGAGCGGGTCTTAGAGCGGAAAGACGAGCTACCTGCCTTCCATGAGATTACCCCAGAAGTGGAAACTATTACTCGGGACAAAAACTGGAAGACTTTCATGTTCTGCGGATATGGAAGATGGAGCGAGCCTAACACCCGCATGTGCCCTGAGACTACGCGTCTGCTGCGCCGCATCCCGGGAATCAAGACGGCTTTCTTCTCTATCTTAGAACCCGGCAAGTATATCCCACCCCATCGTGGGCCTTACAACGGGGTCTTACGATTGCACCTGGGCTTAATCGTCCCAGAGCCTAAGGAAAACTGCTGGATTCGCGTACATGACCAGAAACTCCATTGGGAAGAAGGTAAGGTCATGATTTTTGACGACTGCTTTGACCACGAGGTCCACAACAACACCAACGGAACACGAGTCGTGCTTTTTGTGGACTTCGTGCGCCCTACTTATTTCCCCGCTAATCTGCTCAACTGGCTCACTCTAAATATTGCCTACTTTACCCCCTACATCACAGAAGCCGCCGAACGCGAGAAAGCTTGGGAGCAGCTATTCTATAAGGAGAAGAATTAGGCGATAGGAGCGGGTATAGGTAGAATAGGTGCTTCCCAAAAACGCTCGGCAAGGGCTAAAAAGCGGGGATTAGGGTCCGAAAGCCAGCAAGAGAAAAAGCCTGACCCACGAGGCGGCAGGTTCCGCACTATCTCTTCAGCCAGTAGGGCAGCTGTGTTGAGAATCTCTACTTTTTGTCCAACATGCTGGTAATATGCATGAATCTGCGGCTCTATTAGCGGATAATGCGTACAAGCCAAGAGCAGGGTCTGAATCCCACTTATCTGAGAGAGATAGGTATCTAAGGCGGCATGAGTGGCAGGGTGTTCCAACCAGCCCTCTTCTATAAGCGGCACCAAAAGGGGCGTGGCTAAATCCTGCACAGAATATCCTAACTTTTCCAGGGCTGTTCGGTAAATGCCTGAGCGAATAGTAGTATAAGTGCCGATTACCCCTACTGGCTCGGCATAACGATGGAGCTGGAAGGCTCGTACGGCAGGCGTAATCGCATCCAGCACGGGCACCGTCCCTGCCGCATCATATACAGCCTCTATAGCCACCGAAGAAGCTGTATTACACGCAACGGCGATAAGCTCAGCCCCCTGCGCACATAAGAAAGCCGTGATACTTCTGACATAGCTTTGAATCTGGGCAGGGGACTTATCTCCGTAAGGAAGGTGCGCCGTATCACCATAGTAAAGGATATCGGCTTGAGGGTGGAGGGCTCTCACATAGCGCGCCGTGAGTAAGCCCCCCAATCCCGAGTCAAAAATCCCTACCCTCACTTACGCGGCAGTGGCGAAGAACCCCCCGTCCCTATCCGAGGCCCTAAGCTATCTGGGCGCTGTATCTTACTCGTATCTACGCCAAGCTTCTTGAGCAGCTTTTCGGTAACATCATCGGATTTAGGGCCGTGTAGAATAAAAGCTACTCCAGTGGCGTTGGAATTATTGAGAATATAATCATATCCTTCCGCAGCAGCCAGTTCGCTAATCGCTTTCTGCAGCTTCTCCACAATAGGCTGAAGAAGCTCTGCTTTCTTCTTGAGATAATTCTGCTCGGACTCCTCCTGAAACCGCTTGATTTCTTCGTCTATTTTGAGGATTTCCTTGCGCTTCTCCTCTTCCTGAGCGGCGGTGAGCTTACCCTGCTGCTTAAGCTCAGAGAATTCCTCAATCTTCGTTTGAAGATAGCCTTGCTTAATGTTGAGCTGCTCTATGACCTTTTTCTCATAAGTGCGTAGCTGCTGTTCTACCTGCTGTGCCTCGGGAAGATAGCTCAGTACGAGTTCTATATTCGTATAACCGATTTTGAGCGGCTTCTGGGCGGGCTGAGCCGGCGATACGGAGGGTTGACTACAAGAGAAGAGGAGAATAGTCCCTACAATACGGGTGAAGTACTTCCACATAGGGGGCAAAGGTAGGGTTTATCAGCGTAAGCCTAAGCGGCTGGCTACGGCGTCCGTAAGATCATAAGCAGGTTCTCCATACAGGACCATGCCGCCCGCACTGCGGTCTAAAACAATGCTATACTTGCGTTCCTGAGCTACGGCTTGGATGGCTTGCTGGAGCTTGTCTAAGATGGGCTTCATTTTTTCTTCCCGCTGCTTGAATAGGTCGCCATTGGGCCCGAAACGCTTTCGTTGGAGCTCACGCGCTTTCCGCTCCTCCGCTTCTATCTCATCTTGTTTGCGGCGCTTCATCTCGGGAGACATGAGAGGCTCTTGTTCCCGATACTCTTGGAAAAGCCTTTCGGCTCGCGCATAAATCTCATCTATTTCCCGCTGCCACTGCTGGGTGAGGCGCTCTATATCTTGTTCGGCGGCTTTGTATTCGGGCATGCGGTCTAAGATACTCTGCGCATCCACGAATCCTACTTTTTGTGCCCATCCCAACGAGATAAGCAGAAACGGTATGTATAGCCATCTCATAGTTGCTGACCTATCATGAAGTGAAAGCGACTTCCTCCCAGAGGGAGACCACTGGGGTCTCGGGCATCATCTATCCCATACCCATAATCTACCCCGAGGAGCCCAAACATTGGCAAAAACACCCGAGCCCCTACGCCGAAAGACCGGCGAAGCTGCAAAGGATTGAAGTAGCGGAGCGCACCCCAAGCATTCCCTCCTTCTGCGAAGACATGCACCCATAGGGTAGCGGCGGGATTGAGAGAAATTGCCTGCCGCAGTTCTAAGGTGAATTTAGTAAAGGCTAAGGAGCCACTGGCGGGACCGATGAAAGGCGAGGCATATCCCCGCAGCGCTATGATTTCTCGCCCGTCTATGTTGAAGCCCTGTATCCCATCCCCTCCTAAAAAGAAACGCTCAAATGGCGAGAAGGGTAGCTGGCGATTATACCGCCCCAAAATACCCCACCGGAATCGCGGGGAAAGCACCATATTCCCTACGATCCTTAAAAAGAATTGGGCATCCATGCGCCACTTATGAAACTCTAAGAAGCGAAGGGCATCTCGCGCTGGGCGATAAGCCCTGCCCATTAGCATGGACCATGGCGGCGTTGCCTCTATGGAAAATATCACGGAAGAACCCGACCGCGGATAAATCGGCGCATCCATACTGGTGCGCTCTATGGCTTGTTTGAAAGAAATGATATTCACGAAGGCAGTACCTCTATCGCCTAAGAGCGTAAAAGCATTTTTAGCGGTATAATATCGGTAAGAGAGGGTAGTATAGCTTCGGAAGAAATCATCAGGGAATTTCAATCTGCGCCCAAGGTCCAGCGAGGCGCCCAAGATAGAGAGATAGTAATCCGAGAAGAGCCATCGTTGCACTGAGTAATAGAGCGAGAAGCCTAAGGAGTTAGGTTTGCGCCCGCCGAACCATGGGTCTAAGAAGTTGATGGCGTAGTTTTGGAAGCCGCGTCCATTCATCTGAATCTGTAGGCCGAGCTGCTGGCCATCCCCAGTAGGTAGGGGGCGCCAAGCCCGCTTGAAGGGAATACGAGAGAAGGAAAAGTTATTGAAGCGGATGCCCGCCGTAAGAATGAGTCCTCCTCCGATGACATTCCCTTGAACGTCCCGAATCCGACCTCCCCAGCCTCCTTGAAGAAAAACTTGATCAGAAGGGCGCTCTTCCATAAGGTACTTCAGGTCTACCACACCCTCCTGCGGCTCAGGTAGAGGGACGATCTGCGTTTTCTCCTGGTCAAAGTAGCCTAAGGCTAAAAGTTCCCGCTGCGAACGAATCAGATTACTCCGACTAAACTTATCGCCCGGAAGCGTGCGTATCTCCCGCAAAATCACCCGATCGCGCGTACGATCATTTCCTTCTACTAAGATTCGGCGCACAGTAGCCTGAGGACCTTCATAAACTCGGATGATAAGGTCTACGGAGTCCTCCCCTACGATTTTTTCTATCGGTTCAGCTCGGAAGAAAAGGTAGCCATTATCCAGATAGAGGGAAGCCACATCGTTGCCGTTAGGGTCCATTTGGAGCCGTCGCTCCAGAAGGGAAGGGTTATACACATCGCCTCGCTTGATACCTAAGATACGACTGAGCGTGGTAGAATCATGAATGCTATTACCCTCCCAGGTTACATAGCGGAAGTAATATCGCCGCCCTTCGTAGAGTGCTAAGCGCACATGTAATCGTCGGTCTGCTTCATCAAACCAGACAGTGTCAGAGAGTATCCGAGCATCGCGATAGCCTTTATTACGCATGGCGGTGATAAGGCGCTCTTGGTCTTTCTCAAACTCGTTGCGCTGGAAGCGGGAACGTTTCCAGAAGCGGTAGAAGCGCCTTTCTTTCGTCTCCTTGAGCCGATTCTTTGCCCACCGAGGCGAAAGCTGCTGTAATCCTACGATTTCCAGCGGTTGAATCTTGATACGCGAGCCCCGCTTGACCTGAAAGATGACGCGGACAGAGTTCGCTCCTGTATCAGGTTCGGTAATCGTACTAACCTGCACTTGGTAATACCCTTTGTTCTGAAAGTAGTTGCGAATAATGCGCTGCGCATTAATGCGCTGATTCTCGGTGAAAATCGTACCGCGAACCAGACCGATTTTTTCGGAGAGTTCTTTGGACTGGCTTTTATTGACGCCTCTGATAGAGAAGCGGCTGAGACGCGGTCGCTCTTCTACCTTAATCACCAGCCACACTCGCGTATCTGTCAAGCTATCGGCATAAATCTGAATATCCCCGAAGATGCCTTGTCGCCAGAGTTTCTGGACGGCTTGGGTCAGGTCTTCACCGGGTATGCGGATTTTCTGAGACAAATAGAGTCCGCTAGTGATGCGAATGGCTTGAGGGTCTATGTAGTTAGCGCCTTCTATGCGCAGTCCTGCGATTTCTACGGTGCGAGCGGCAGCGGGTGAGACTTCTTGTGCCCAGAGCAGCCCTAAGACAAGACTCGCCCAAATCTTCGTTCGCGCTGCTGATACTGCCATACTGCTTCATGAAAGTGCTCCCGCCGAAAGTCCGGCCAAAGCACGGGCAAAAAAACAAACTCCGTATAGGCGCATTCCCAGAGGAGGAAGTTACTCAGGCGCTGCTCACCACTAGTGCGGATGAGCAGCTCAGGGTCGGGAAGGTCCTTCGTCCAAAGAAAGGAACGGAAAAAATCCTCGTCTATTGTTGCGGGAGGGATTCCCTGCTCACAGGCTATCCTAACAAGGCGCTGAACTGCTTGGATTATATCCTGCCGCGCTCCATAACTCAGAGCCAGGGTCAACGTGAGACGGTCACCTTCGCCAGTGCGCTGGATGGCTTTTTCCAATCGCTGGCTTAGCTTAGGGGGAAGGCGATCCGTTTGACCAATAGCCCATAAACGCACTCCCTTCTCTATGAGCCGCTTCTCTTCCTGTTCCAAGATATTGTGAAGCATGCTCATAAGTCCTTCTACTTCCTCTTGGGGGCGTCCCCAGTTTTCGGTGGAGAATGCGTAAAGGGTAAGATAACGCACCCCTAATTCCGCAGCGGTTTCCACAGACTCGCGGACGGCCTGAAGGGCATTCCTATGTCCCTCTAAGCGAGTTTTTCCTCTTTTGCGCGCCCACCTTCCATTCCCGTCCATGATAATCGCTACATGAACGGGAATCCGCTGTGGATCAAGCGGATAAGCCAGTTCCATCAGCGGAACTTCGGGCAGCGCTCTTTGGGGTCTATGAGATAGGTAACCCCTATGCCCGTATAGACGTACCAGTCTTTCTGGTTAGCAAATCCGCGTACATCGTTAGCTGCGAAGCCACTACTGCCTGCAGCCCTATATCCACTTCGGTCGGAAAGCTCAGCCGCTATCGGTCCCATCTGCGAGAGCAAAAGGTCGGGCGGAGCGTATCTATCACTGACGTCATCTATGTAGTCAGTGAATGTTTTGCGCAGCCCTATCTCCAGCCAAAGGTCCCACTTCCTTTCTATGCGCCAGCGAGCCCCCACCCCCATTGGCAGACAAAACTGCGTGAGAGAATAGGGCTTCGGGTACTCACGAGTGGGGTCATTGAGATACTGCCCTTCCGTGCCCAGAGGCTGCAAACGATACCACCTCCCATCACTAGCTCGCGCTTTCGGGTCAAAGTTGAAGACCCCTATCCCCGCAAATAGAAACGGCGAAAACTTCGGACGAAAGCGATAGACCCTCGGAGAGCCGAAGAACTCATAAATAAGCTGAACGCTAAACTCCGTGATACGCGAGCGGAAATGAAGATTGCGCCATTTCCGATAAGGCTCTACACTTACAGAGTCGGCTGCCCCAATCCAACCATTGAAAAAGGCGGCTCTCACTCGCAAATGAGGATGGAAGTTGTAGAACACATTCAGCCCCAGCCCCGGGCGAGTGAACTTGATGGTAAAGTCATCGTCTAAGTCGCCTTTGTAGTTTGTGATGCCAAGGGAGGGACCAAAAGCCAAGTAGCTTTTGTAACGCTGGGCGAACCCTATCCCCATAATCAGAGAGAGGAAAGGGAATATGCGTCGCATAGAGCAAAGTAAAGAAGTTTGCTTGAAACTTAGAAGGGGGTAGGAAAAGCGGAGGCCTTATGGGCAGAACCCCATATCGTATGAGGCGCGCTATATCGGTGCCTCACTGCAGGAAAAACCGCAGTCAAGAGCTGTTGTATTCTCTGCGCTTGGGCTGGTAAGAGCACATTCCAAAATACAAGCCCTTCGGGAGAGAGCAAAGTCCGCAGCCTTTCCACAAATTCCAGATTGAGTAGGGACTCAGGCACCTCTTCTTCCACAAAAGCATCCACAAAAATTCCATCATATGATGAGCGAAGCTGTGGCAAGGTTTGTGCGGCATCCCCTACAATAACTTCATGCATCAAGGGCAGGGAGAAATGCTCCTGCTGAAGACTTATCATTTCTTCGGATACCTCCAGTATTGTGCAAAAAGGCATAGGGGGCGTTGCTTGCCGAGCTATGATTTGCATGAGACTGGCACCCATGCCGATAAGCAGCACTCTATTCCAGCGCCTTTTGTTAAGACCATATGACTCAAAAGCCTCCTCCCATGCTGCCTCTAAATTTCCGCCCACATAATGTACTTTCTCCCCTGCAATAATCCATCCGCGCCGACCCCGCTGTAAGAAGAACTTCATGCAGCCACCTTAGCCATCTCCACGCCTAATAAAGTACTCACCCCAGGCTCTGGCATGGAAACCCCATACAGTCTCTCACAGTAGGCCATGGTAATCTTGTTATGCGTTATGACCAGGAAGGTTACATGTTGGGCGAGTTCTCGGAGAAGTCTGCCAAACCGATGGGCATTCACATCGTCTAAGGGGGCATCCACTTCATCTAACACACAGAATATAGAGGGACGCACCGAAAAAACTGAAAATAACAAGGCTAATGCCGTGAGTGCTTTTTCCCCGCCGGAAAGCTGCTGCAACGAAAGTAGCTTTTTACCACGAGGGCGCGCTATTATCTCTATTTCGCTCGTAAGCGGGGAGCTGGGGTCTAATAGGACTACATCACAGGTGTCTCCTTCTTGAAAGAGTCTCTGAAATAAGTTAGAGAAAGCTTTGCGTACGGCTTCAAATGCTTCCATGAAACGATGTTTCGCCTCCTTTTCCACTTGCTTGAGTAGAGTACTCAGCTGCTCCCACACCTGCTCTATCTCCTGCTTTTCCCGAAGAAGGTGGCTCAGCCGCTCCTCTAACTCAGCCAAAGCTCTTTCTGCTTCAAAGTTAATCTCCCCCAACTGCGCTATCTTTTCTTTAATCTGCCCGAGATGGGATTCTACTTGCTCTGCCGGCATAGACAAAGTTCCCTCGGGAGGCAATTCCTCTGGACGCATTTCTAACTCTACCGACAGGCGCTGAAGGAGAAGGGCTTTCTGCTGTGCCAGACTATGATTTTGGGATTCGCAGGTGGCTATTTGCTGATGAAGCTGGTCTTTTTGCTGCTGCTTGCGGCTTAGTTCTTGGTGAAGTTGCCGGAGTAAGCGTTCTCGGGCTTGATAGGCTTGCCGAAGCTCTTGATACTGCACCTGCAAACGCTGATACTCAGGCTCTATACGAGATTTATGAGCTTGTAGCTCTGTGAGACGCTGCTGTACTTTCTCCAGGTCCTCGCTGAGATGGGTCTGCCTGTCTCGGAGCGCATGCTGACGCGAGCGCACTTCCTCCAACTGCTTGAGAATCAGCCTATGCGTCTTCTCACTGGCTTGTAAGTCATGCTCTATCTGGATGAGCTGCACATACTGAGCTTGATAGTTTTTCTGCTGCTGCTGGAAAACTTTTTGCAGTTCCGCAAGCTCTGCTTGCTTTTGAGCTTCTTGGGCTTTTACCTGAAGCCAATCCTTCTCAAGACTTGCGAGCTCGCTCTGGAACTTCGCCTGCTCTTCCTCCAAAGAAGTCAGACGCTGGGTGAGGCGCATGTGCTCTTCCGACAAGGCTCGAAAACTACGCTGGCTTTCCTCATAGCGAGCTTGTAGAGCCGATAAGCGCTGCTGACAGTGCATTATCTCTCGCTCCTTTGCCGTACAGAGACGACGCAAGCCTTGCAGGTCTAAAGACTCCAGTCTCCTCTCTACGTCCCCCAACTGTGCCTGTACCTCCTGAGCTACTGCACGAAGCTGAGACTCTTCTTGCTCTAAGCCCTTCAATCGGTGGGGAATACCAATGTGCTCAGTACGAACAGGGGATAACTGATATAACCAGCCATCTTTTAGTTTGACGGCCCGCCCATCAAAGCAAGTATGGTCCACACCAGACCATAAATAGCCCCCTAATCCCTCAAACTCCTCCAATTCTCGCAGCTCAAGCGATTCGCCTATGCCTTTTGCATTTCGGGCATAGACCCGCATCGCAAAGAAACCCTCTTTTTGCTGGAGGATGAGGGGATGAAGAGTTTGAGCTACTTCTTCGGAAGTGATCCATATAGTGGGGGGAAGGCTCCGTAGCAAAACTCCCAAAAGAGGAAGGGTAGCTTCGTCAGCCCAGAATATCTCCTCTGTCGTCCAGAAAGGCGCCCCTTCTTGTCTAAGTTTAGCCAGAAAGGCAGGGAGAGCCTCCCCTCGCTGGAATATGCTTTGCAGGGCTCTTTTGCGGGAGAGCACCCCTTCTATGCGCCCCTGCACCTGCTGAAGCTGCTTTTGGAGTTGCTGCTTTTGAGCGGAAAGTAGCTGCTCTGTATTCAATCGTTCTTGGAGTGCGGTTTGGAGCCGCTGAAACTCCGCCTCTAAAGCCCTCAGCTCCGCTTCTAAAGTAGTGCGCTCTTCTTGCCACGATGCTTCTCTTTGCTGAGCGGATGCAATAGCAGCGTCTATCTCAGCCTCTCTTTCTCGGACTGATTGGATGGAAGCTTGAAGCGAATGGAGCCGGGCCTGCATAGTCAGTTTCTTTTTCTCTACCTCCTGAAAGCGAGTACGGAGTTCATGAAGGCACTTTTCGGCTTGGGCTATGCTTTCGCTGAGAGACTGCTGGGCAGGGTGCAAACTGTGCAGAGCCTCTTGAGCACGAAAGTGAGTTTGTCGTAGGGCCTCTATTTTCTCTCGCAGGCGCTGCTCCTCTTGAAGAAGCTCTTCTGCTTGACGCACCCGATAAGCGCGCTCTTCTTCTTTCTCCCGTGCCTCCTTCTGGAGATGAACCAGTCGCTCCTGCAAAAGTCCTGCTTCCTTATCCACCCCATGCAAACCCTGCCGGAGCGAATGAAGCGCAGCTTCTACCTGAGTAAGCTCCTGCGTTTGTTGGGCTTCTTCCGCTGCCTGAATGCGCAGCTCAAGCCCCCGAATCTCCTGCTCCAATCGCTCCCACTGCTGCTGTAGTTCTACTCTCTGACCACGAAGCCTTTCGGCTTGCTTTTCTATTTGAGCGACCTGCCAAGCAATCCACTGACTCAGAAGCTGCTGATACCTTTCCCGAAGCTGGCGATACTGACGCACCTTTTCGGCTTGGCTACGCAGTCGTCCAATCTGCCCTTTGAGTTCAGCCAAGACCCGCTCTAACTGCTCCAATGCCTGTGTAGTTCTTTCAAGCTGGACAGTAGCCTCCTTTTTTTGAAAGTGATAGCGTTCTATGCCTGCCAGCGACTCTATAAGGGCTCGACGCGCCCCCCCTCTATCGTGAATAAGGGCTTCTACCTGTCCCCCATCCAGAATGCTCTGTGGCGAGAGCCCTATCTCCCAGAAGTGCGCTAAGAAATCCTTGAGGCGAACGGGAGCCCCATTCAAGAAGTATTCACTTTCTCCGCTGCGATGAATCCGACGCAAAAAAGTCAAGCGCGGAAGGTCAGGAGAAAAACCTTCCACCTCTAATGACACTTCAGCAAAAGGGAGAGGTCTGCGTTGGGGTGAGCCGTTGAAGATGAGATTCTCTGATTTCTCTGCCCGAAGCAATCGCCCTTTCTGCTCCCCCAAAATCCACCGCAAAGCATCGGCTATGTTAGACTTACCACTGCCATTAGGGCCTACTACGCCTATTAGCGAGGCATCTAAAGGAATTAGGGCGGCGTCGGCGAAACTTTTGAATCCCCGCACCTGCAGCGCTTTGAGCCGCACTCTTCAAAGGTAAGTACCCCTTTTCGTGCCTGCTGTGTATAACCTGAGGAAAGACCAACCCCATTTGTTACATGAGTAGCTATTGTACAAGAGGCAATTTCAGAGTACAACTTGAACTTGTTTTTTTGTTACATTTGCGTAAAAGGAGGAATTATGGCAAGCCCGAAACACTTCACCCTACTCATCGTAGGCGGCGGCAACGCCGGCTTATCCGTAATGAACTACGTATTACGACAGCGTCCCAACCTGAAGATTGGGTTGATAGAACCCAGCGAAACTCATTATTATCAGCCCGCATGGACTTTAGTGGGAGGGGGCGCCTATGATGTCCAAGACACTATCAAGCCCGAGAAAAAGTACGTCCCCGACAAAGTGCATTGGATAAAAGACTACGCTGAACGATTTGTCCCAGAGGAGAGTGCAGTCTATCTCCGCTCTGGCGAGAAGGTAACTTATGACTACATGGTCGTAGCACCTGGCATCCAGTTAGACTGGCACAAAATCAAAGGACTCCCTGAATGGCTCGGCAAGAATAACATATGCAGCGTCTATACACCCCAAACCGCTGTCTATACCTCTCAGGTGATGAATAACTTATCTGGCAAAGGGAAAGCTGTATTTACAGCCCCTAGCACCCCGGTCAAATGCGGTGGCGCCCCAATGAAAATCATGTTCCTAACCTCGGATAACCTAAGACGCCGAGGACTTCTCAAGCCTGGCATAGTACATTACTACTCCGCAGGTACGGTAATCTTTGCTGTGAAAAAGTACGCGGAGTCCCTTCTTAAAGTCGTGGAGCGCTATCATATCCAAACAAATTTCAAACATGAGCTTGTAGAAGTAGACGGAGCGAACAAAGTAGCTTACTTTGAAAATAGGAATACTAATCCTCCCGAACGCGTAGCAGTAGAGTTTGAAATGCTACATGTAGTACCGCCTCAAAGCGCTCCCGACTTCATCAAGCGCAGCCCCCTGGCGGTGCCCGATAATCCTTTGGGGTGGATTGACGTCAATCAATACACCCTCCAGCATAACCGTTATCCGAATATTTTCGCCTTAGGGGATGCCAGCAGTCTGCCCACCTCTAAGACAGGCGCAGCCATCCGCAAGCAAGTCAAAGTTCTCGCCGATAATCTCATCTACTGCGTAGATAATAAGACCACCGAACTCCGTTCACCTAAGCAATATGATGGCTACAGTGCATGTCCGATTATCACAGGATATGGCAAGCTCATATTAGCGGAGTTTGACTACACCCTGACCCCGAAAGAGACCTTCCCATTTGACCAGAGCAAAGAGCGTTTCAGCATGTGGCTGCTGAAGCGGGAGGTTTTGCCTCGTATGTACTGGTGGGCTATTCTCCACGGACGCATGCAAGGCTGATCCGTACGCATACCTTGGCTTGAAGGGGGCGGCACAAGCCAGCCCCCTTTTTTATTTTCGGTATTTGACGCTGCAGCCTATCGCTTTTGTCTCTGGAAGAGGCACGGGCTTATCCTCTAAGAGGGCTTGGATAGCTTCCGCTACATAGCGGCGCCGTACTTTATTAGGGGCTTGTGGGCTATCGTCTATCGCTCCCATATAAGCCACCTCAAAGAAGTCTCCTTTATTCTTCAGCAGGAAAACATGGGGAGTTTTAGTAGCCCCATAAGCCCGCGCTACTTCCTGAGTCTCATCTACTAAATAGGGGAAGGGATAGTTTTTCGCACGGGCACGCTTTTGCATCTCCGCATAACTGTCTTCCGGCTCTATTTCTGGGGCATTCGGATTGATAGCTACGACGGGAAAACCTTTGGAAGCCATTTCCTTATGTAGGGCAATAATGCGATCCTCGTAGGCTTTGGCATACGGGCAATGATTACAGGTGAAAATGAGAATAACTCCCTTTTCCTTCGCATAATCTGACAGGCTGACCTGCTTTCCATCTACATTCTTGAGGGAAAACTCTGGAGCTTTATCCCCCACCTTAACGCCGCCGGACACTATCGGGAGCAGCAGAAGGGCGACCTTTAGCCTCATGAATAGCATTAACAATAAATGCTACGACTTCCTGCGCTGACTCAAAGCCCCCCATATGCCCTACCCCCAGCGGATAAATATGAGTATAAGGTAGCGCCCCGTCCCAAGTAGAACTAACCTGGGGTATCCAGACATTGGGATCATGCTCCGCTAGCCACAAGGCAGGCAGTGTAATCCCACGCTGAGCAAGGAGCCGAGCGGCTTGCCGAGAACCTTGCGGCGGCGAATCTACACTAATGAGCCAAAAACGCACCGGCACCTTCTCTCTAAGCTGCTGATAGGCCTGTTCTAAAAAAGGCAGCTCTTTTACACAAGGACGACACCAAGTAGCCCAGAAGTTAATCACATGATAAGTGTCGGGGGATTGCGACAGCTGCTGCTGCCATCCTTCCCATCGTACCGCAGGTAAAGCCTGCAGCCAAACCCCTATCCAGAGCATGCGTAAATTTGCAGAGTGCGAGAGAGCACCATAGCAGGCCTTATTACTTTTGGCTTTTTAGCCGCTCTAAGTCTCTTTTTGCCCTTCCAGTCTATCCTAAGCTCTGTATTATTAGATGATACTTTCTACTATGCCCAAATTGCTCGCAACCTCGCTCATAAAGGACTCCTCTCCTTTGACGGGATTCATGAAACAAACGGCTTCCATCCCGTATGGCTCCTTTTGATAACGCCCGTAGCCTATTTTTTCCCCGAAGATGAAACCTTCATTCGGGGTATCCTACTGGTAGAAGCAATATTCTCTGCCTTAGCTGTTGCCTGGACGTGGCAGCTGCTGCGTCGTCATTTCTCTTTCAGCAGCACCCTGATAGCTACTTTGATTGCGCTGCTCTTCTATTATGCCAACTGGATTCTTATCTGCGGTATGGAGGGGGGCATAGCCATAGCCTTCTTATTTGCCTCTCTACGCGCCCATGAAAGCTACATAGAATTCCCTTCCTCTGGACGCTTGATTAGCTTAGGAGTGTTTTTAGGCTTGCTTGCTCTCTCTCGTTTAGACACAGCCCTCCTCATCGGGGCAATAGGCATAGAACTGCTCCGAAGAAAAGCCTTATATCCAGCTATCCTTTTAGGAATTCTCACGACGCTTCCTCTCTGTGCTTATCTCCTCTTCAACCTTTTCTACTTTGACCATCTCTTGCCTGCAAATGCTCTTATCAAGTTATCCGAAGACCCTCTGCAGAGCTTATACCGATTCTCTCAGACCATGCATCGCTTGCTCTTCGGTAGCCAATCGGGATTAGGGCTGCTTTTCCTCTTACTTCTGCTGGGCTTGGGTATAGGCTGGCTGATTTACCGCATCCGTACTCAGACATATAAAGTGCTGGCACCCTCTTCCTTCTACACCATAGGCATCCCCTTAGGCGCTGCAAGTGTAACTCATCTCCTCCTTATAGTTCTTCTGATAGGCAAAATCTATCCCTGGTATCTTATCATGGAGGTATTTTTCATGGTCTGGGTGCTCTGTGTGCTCGCTTACTACTTAGAACGATATTCCCCCGTCCTGAAAAATGTCTTTTGGATAGCCGTAGTAGGATTCGTAGGAGTGATATGGGCGCCCATTCTGTACCGCAGATGGTATCCTAAGTACCGAGAACTACATTTAGTATTCAGAGAAGGAGCCCATTGGTTAGAGAAAAACACTCCCCCTACCGCTAAAATTGGATGCTTTGATGCGGGTATCGTGGGCTATTTCGCCCATAGAAGGGTTATAAATCTAGATGGCTTAGTGAATAATGTAGAGTTTGTGCCTTATGCCCGAGGGGATAGCGTCTATGCCTATATCCGAAAAGAGCGAATAGAATACTTAGCCCAGTTCTTTATTGGGGATGGCTTTGAGACAGGACGGCTTTCGGGTTCCAAAGAGGAGTGGCTCAAACTGTTAGGCGATACCCTCTATCGGAAGGAGTTTAGGTACTATTCCACGGGCATTTTCAGCAAAGCCATGGGGAAAGGGGTTTTCGTGGTAGTTCGGATGCGGTTAGATTCGTGAAAAGAGTGGGCTGTGGAGGATTCGAACCTCCGACCTCTGCCCTGTCAAAGCAGCGCTCTAAACCAACTGAGCTAACAGCCCGTTTATTCGGATTGATTCAAAAGAGCTCGGAGCTGGGCGATTGCCTCTAAGTCCCCCAGCTTCTGGCGACTCTGGACGCGAGTGCGCGGCTCCAAACTAGACGATTCGGCCGCAGAAGAAGCACCTGCTTCCTCTCCCTGCTTTTTGCGGGACTTGCGAGCAGATTTCGTAGCCGCCTGGAGGGCTAAGACAATCGTACGATTTTGGTCATCTAATTCTATCACTCTGAAGAGACGCGTTTCTCCTTCTTTGGGTATCTCTCCAGAAGGAGTTTTGAGATAATGCATGGGGCAAAAGCCTTCTACGCCAAAGGCAAGCTCCACCTGAACGCCAGCCTCCGTAATCCGTCCCACTATACCTTCATGATAGGTCTCAGGTTGGAAAACCGAGCGAAGCATTTCCCAAGGGTCCTCCGAAAGCTGCTTATATCCTAAGCGTAGGCGCTTATTATTCACATCTATGTCCAGAATCACCACATCTATCTCTTGCCCTCGCTGAAGTATTTCGCCGGGATGACGCACCCGCCGAATCCAAGATAAATCACGTACATTCAAGAAGCCCTCCACCCCAGGCTCCAGTTCTATGAAGGCGCCGATAGTAGTGTAATTCTTCACGATGCCGCGATGCGTAGTGCCCACTGCATACTTATCGGCAGCATGTTGCCAAGGATCCGGCGCAAGCTGCCGCACACTCAAAGTGAGCTTCTGAAGCTCCGGCTCAAACTGAATGACTTTCGCCTGAATTTTATCACCTACCCGATATAAGCGCTGAACATCTACTGGCGTCGTAGACCAGGAAAGTTCAAACACTGGGATGACACCTTCGATGCCAGGGACTACTTCCACAGTGAGCCCATAATCGGCTACTGCTACGATAGTTCCCTCCACTATGGCTCCTACTTGGAGTTCAGCAGGAGGTACTTCCCATGGATTAGGCTGGAGCTGTTTGATGCCCAGCGTGACGCGTTTAGTCTCTGTGTCATATTCCAGCACTACGACTTGTACTTTGTCACCTACTTTATAGAGCTCTTCGGGATGGGATACCCTGCCCCACGAGAGATCGCTCACATGTACCAGCCCATCCATCACCCCACCTAAATCTACAAAGATTCCAAAAGATGCCACATTTTTCACTGTGCCTTCTAAAATCTGCCCTCTTTCCAGTACGTTGAGAATGCGCTCTTTCTGGCGGGCAAGCTCTTCCTCTAAGAGCATCTTATGGGAAACGACTACGTTATATTGGGCAGGGTTGATTTTGACGACTTTGAAGCGCATGCGCTTGCCCAGTAAGTCCTCATAAGTGTCGGAAGCACGAAGGGGCTTGAGGTCCACTTGCGAGCCGGGTAAGAAGGCTTCTATCCCTCCAATATCTACGACGAAGCCGCCTTTCGTTCGTCGGCGAATAACCCCTTCAATTGGGGTTTGCTGTAGGAGGGCTTCCTGAATCTGCTGCCAAGTACGCAAGGAGTGCGCTAAACGGCGAGAAAGCCGCAATCCGCCCTCTCGTATTTCCGCATTTTCTACATACACCTCTATCTCATCGCCAGGTCGGGGCAGGGGTTCATCGGAGCTCCATTCGGATAAAGGAATCCGCCCCTCCGCCTTATGACCGATAGAGACCAAGACTTCACTTCTATCTACGGCTACGACGCGACCCTTCATGATAGCATGTTGGATGCGAGGCGGCGAATACACCTCATAAAGCTGTTTGAGTTCTTTCTCGGAGATTTGGCTCATGTGGGGGCAAAAATACGAAAACTACGGCATATGCAGACGCACACCATAATAAGCCCCTGAGGCCTCAGCCCGCAAGAAGAAACAGCCTTGAAGAAAGTTTGGTAGGCTCAACTGCTTCTGTTGCCGCCAATACGCAGCGGGCGCTGAGGGTGCTTCCCATACGATTTTACCTTGTCCGTCATAAAGCCGAAAGGTAAGCACCTGTGGCATGCGCCGCGGCATGCGCCATCGTAACTTATAGATATAGGGCGCCTTAGGCGTAAGCTCAAACATAAGCCCTATGTTCGGGACCTGGAGGCGTTCCCACAGGGGCGGCGGAAGTACGCTATCCTGCGCACGACAGCGCATTTCGGCTAAAACTCTACCCCTAGCATTCAAAAGCCGTACATGCGCCGAATCAGAATAAAAGTCTATCAGCCCAAAGGCAGGACGGAAATCTTTAGAACTGATTCCTTGCCCCCCTCGGTTGAAAGTTACAATCCCTAACAGCCGAGCCAGCCGATAAGAACGCTTTTCGGTTTTACCGGCTCCCCCCGTCATCAGCTCAGGAAGCCCTCCCATCGTTCCATCTTCTAAGGTGCCTATATGCGTATCCCCGCTGACTACCACTACTCCGGTTATGCCGTGCTGCCAGCACCACGAAAGAAGCGTATCCTGGTCATAAGGATAGCCTGCCCATGTATCCGCTATGTAGCCTGCCACGAAAATAGAGGGTACGCGAAATAGTCCCCCCGCTATGGAGAGTATTTGTTCAGGTAAAGCTAACACTTGATGAATAAGAA
>JANWZJ010000001.1 GCA_025054525.1 Bacteroidia bacterium
AGTGGTGACGGGCGGATTCGAACCGCCGACCCCCAGATTTTCAGTCTGGTGCTCTACCGACTGAGCTACATCACCAGCCCATGCAAATATACAACGCTTACCCAACCTACAAGAGCGCGTGGAGTTGACTCTCGTCTTGGATAAGTACTTCGCGGGGTTTGCTACCGCGAGCCGGCCCCACGATGCCTGCCCGCTCCAGCTGGTCCATAAGCCTTCCCGCCCGATTGAAGCCTATCCCTAACTTCCGCTGCAAAAGTGAAGTAGAACCTTGCCCACTGCGCACTACTAATAAAGCTGCTTCATGAAAAAGTTCATCTCTCTCTTCGGATGCCGCTGCCGTCTCCATTTCTTCTCGCTCTTCCAACGGAGGCTCTGGCAATACATAAGGGGCAGCAGGCGGACGCATCTTGATGTGATGCACGATTTGTTCCACTTCAGCAGAACTCACATATCCACTTTGCAAGCGAAGAAGTTCGGTCCCCATCGCAAATAGCATATCCCCGCGTCCCATGAGCCGTTCGGCTCCATCTAAGTCCAAAATCACCCGAGAATCTACTCGCGTTACGACTCGGAAAGAAATACGCACGGGGAAGTTAGCTTTGATGAGACCAGTAATCACATTCACGGAGGGGCGCTGCGTAGCCACTATGAGGTGAATTCCCACTGCCCGAGCCAATTGAGCTAACCGACAGATGGGGGTTTCTACTTCTTTGCCGGCAGTCATCATAAGGTCAGCCAGCTCATCTATAATGAGCACGATATACGGCAAAGGCTGATGTCCCTCGGGCACCCGTCCAGAACGGCAGCGTTGATTGTACTCGGAGATATTGCGCACCCGAACCTCATCTAAAAGCTCATACCGCATCTCCATCTCTCGTACTAAACTTTGTAGGACAGGCAAGGCTTGCCGCACATCCGTAATAATTCGCTCTGGAATCCCTGGAGTCTCCGCTAAATAATGCTGCTCCAGTTCTTGATATAAGCTAAGTTCTACTTTCTTGGGGTCTATGAGGACAAAGCGTACCTGTTCGGGACCGCAGCGATAAAGAAGGGAAAGAATCATGCAGTTGAGAGCGACGGACTTGCCCTGACCTGTGGCCCCTGCAATGAGGAGATGCGGCATTTGCGTCAGGTCTCGGACAAAAGCTTCGCCTGTGATAGTTTTCCCCAAGGCTAAGGGAAGCTGCGCAGAACTCTCCAGATATTCAGGCGATTGAAGGAGCTCCGAAAGCGGTACTAACCGAGGGCGCGAATGGGGTATCTCTATACCGATAGTGCCTTTTCCAGGCATCGGAGCAATAATGCGTATTCCTAAAGCAGCCAGACTCAGCGCAATATCATCTTCTAACCCTTTGATGCGACTGATGCGCACGCCCGGAGCAGGCACAAGCTCAAAAAGCGTAACCGTAGGTCCTACCACTGCCGTGATGCGCTGGAGTTCTACGCCGTATTGCCGAAGAGTGCGGATGATTTGTTCTTTTTGAGCTTCTAACTCCTCTAGAGAGAGCGGTGGGTCTGAGGTACGCACTGGCGCCAAAAGCGATAAAGGAAAACCTCCTTCTCTTTGCACCACAAAGGGCTCCTCTGGCTTTTTCTCCTCCATTTGATATGAAAACGAAGGCTCTGGCTGTGAAACTGTATCCGATGGATTCTGGAAGGAATGCTTTATCGGAGCTGGCTCCGAGTACTCTTCCTCAACAGATAGCTTCCTGCTCTCCCTTTGGTCATCTTGCGAGACGACTAAGTGGTCAGAAGGTTTTATCTCTTCTGCTGGCTTGGCTGGGTGTATATCAGCGATTTGCCCATGAGGTATGGGGGCATGCTGACCTTGCGAGCCCTTCAGTGAAGCAGAAGAAGGGGCTTCTGAAAGAGGGACTCGGATTACTTCATACCAGGAAGGCGATGGGCTTTCTTTGGCGGAGAGTTCGGGTTCAGGCTCCACTATAGGAGGGGGCGGGCTGGGAGGGGGGGGAGGCGTCGGCAGAGAAAAACGGAGTCTTGGAAAAGCGACCCAGCCTATCACGCCTGCCGACACTATCCATAGCAAAAAAAGTCCTACCTCTCCCACATATAAGCGCAGCCATGCTGTGAAACCCGCCCCCGCACTACCACACCAGAGCAGGTCTTCTACCCAACCCATCTGGACTAACCAGCCCCCGAATGTAGAAAGCAATACCATCAGAAGAAGTCCTCGTCCCACCCAAGCCAATCGGATAGGCTTACAGCGTACCCACTGCAGCGCACCATAAATCATCAGGATAGGCAGAACTATTCCCGCCCATCCAAAACCCTTATAGGTGATGAAGTGGGCGATGCGTGCACCTATCCAGCCGGTGGGATTATTGAGGGAAACAGCACTGGGAGCACCTTCTAACGCAGGCAAATCCGAGGTATAGCTCAGGAAGTAGGCTATCACCGCTACTAATACATAAACCCCAACTACCCCCAATCCTGCGCTGAGGAGAAGATACCGCTGTGGGGAGGAAGGCGACTCCATCCTAAGCGAAATTAGCTATCTCAGCCAAAGGGAGGTTCCGAGTAGGCATTTAGAAGCAGTGTGGGGGGAAGCAATCCTTTTTGAAGCACGGAAAGCCCTGTGCGCCAGTACGCTAACTCCTCCACGGCATGCGCATCCGTGGTAAGGATGATAGGTATATTTAGTTCAGCCGCTCTGCGTACCCATCGCCAGTCTATCTCCATGCGATAAGGATTAGCGTTGAACTCTATCGCTATGCGCTGCTGGGCACATATGGCTAAGATAACCTCTTCATCTATAGGATAGCCCGGACGACTACGCAAAAGTCTGCCTGTCCAATGCCCTAAGACCTTGACATAGGGATTACTGAGCGCACGACTAAGGCGCTGCGTCGCCTCAGAGCGCTCCATGTGGAGCTTCTCATGAATGGAAGCTACAATAAAATCCAGCTTACGCCAAACTTCCTCCGTATAATCTATTTCGCCAGTGGGTAAAATATCGGCTTCTATGCCTTTGAGTATGTGAAAGGCTCCTGCATAGGTATGATTGAGGCGGTCTATGGCGTTAGTCTGGTCGGCGAGGCGCTCAGGCGAAAGCCCCCCCGCATAATATGCCCTCTGGCTGTGATCAGCAATTCCCAGCCATTTCCAGCCCTGACCCCGAGCAGCTTCTACCATTTCTTCCAACGAATCAGCCCCATCAGAATAGGTGGTATGCACATGCAGAGTGCCTTGTACATGTTGGGGTAGCAGTGGCTTAGGTAAGCGGCCGGCTTCTGCCAGTTCTATAATGTCCTCCCAATCTCGCCAAGCAGGTAAGATATAAGGTAAGCCTGCTGCCTGAAATAGAACTTCTTCTGTCAATCCACGGATATTTTCGGGGAGACGCTTTCGTACTTTCTCCCAGAATGCAGGTGGGCCTGTGAGCCTAAGCAGGGCTTCTCCCCACTCCTCCACCCCATACAAATGCACAGGAAGCTCAGGATGCCGAAGCTGGTCTCGTTCTGCTTCGGGTAGCCATCCCTCTGCTAAGAGAAAGGAAATGCTTTCTATGGGGATGATGCCTTCTATTCTTTCTATTAGGGGAAGGGCGCGACGAAGCTCCCCCACCGCCTCAGCACGAATACCCTGTTCCCGCAAGGAGCCTAAAACTTGCTGCCAGAGCTGCACTGCCTCAGCATATAGAAGCAGGTGTCGCTGCTTCTGATAGATGCGGATTGCCTCTTCTAAACGCTGTAAGAGCACAGGCCCCCACCCGGATAGCTTATGGAGTTTTCCGCGTTGAAGGGCTTGGTGCAATCCATCCACGGATACCACGCCCACTTCTCTCCAGAGCTGCTGGATACGACGCGGCCCTAACCCCGGCAATCGTCGCAATTCTAAGAGGCTATCGGGGACCTTCTTGCGCAGCTCTTCTAAAAGAGGAATGCTTCCCGTAGCCAGAAGCTGATGAAGGGTCTGTTTGAGCCCTTCTCCTATTTTCTCCTTACCTTCTAAGGCTTGGAGTATGGCTTCAGGTGAGTGCCATACGCTGCGTGGTAAGCGTGTGAGATGCTCTAATAACCTCTGATAGGCTTTCACCCGAAAAGGCTGGCTTTCTACCAGCTCCAAACGCGCAATCAGCTCCTCTAATAGCGCAAGGGTCGTATCTTGCATCAACGAGCACTCGCTTCCTTCAGGGCTTGGAAGGCTTTCTTGAGGGTTTCACGGTCGGCGACCTGGGCTAAGTAGTTAAAGGAAGCGCCTTGGAGTCGTTCGGCGCCATCTATGGGGATTACGGCGCCTGTGATATACGGAGCCAAATCGGAGAGCAAGAAAGCGGCTAAGGCTCCGAGTTCTTCATAGCGCCCGTACCTGCCCATTGGCATGCGCTGCCGATAGAGCTGCTCCATTTGGGCGTCTGGCATGAGCCGAGACCAAGCACCCTCCGTCGGAAAAGAACCCGGCGCAATCGCATTCACTCGGATACCATACATAGCCCACTCATACGCTAACGACAGCGTCATCGCTTGGACGCCAGCTTTCGCCGCTGCAGAGGGCATCACAAATGCACATCCTGTATCCGTGTATGTAGTTACGATATTCAGAATGTGTCCAGGAAACTTGTTTTCAATCCAGTAAGCACCCGCCCAACGACTCATGTGAAAACTCCCTACCAGGACAATATCCACAATCGCCCGAAATGCCCGAGGTGATAGGGTCTCCGAAGCCGCCAGAAAATTGCCCGCTGCGTTATTCACTACGGCATCCAGCTTGCCCCAGGTGCGCACTACATGCGAAAGAAACTGGGAGACACTCTCCCAGTCTCGTACATCACACACGAAGGGCAGTACCTGTGGTCCCGACACTCGGGCCGTTTCTTCTAGTACATGCTGCCGCCGACCACAAATCGCCACCTTCGCCCCACACCGAATGAATGTCTCTGTCATCGCCCTGCCCAATCCCGTCCCCCCTCCCGTTACGACGATTACCTTATCTGTCAAATCTATCTTCAGCATATTCAAAAGCGGTATTCAGGATTATTGCGAGAGAAGTCCTTATCTGTGAAGGGTGGATCCACCTCCACTCCATAATACTCATACCGCTCATAAACGCCAGCTTCGTCTTCCACCTCCACTACCAGCGGAATATATCGTTCTGCATCTATGAGTAATCGTATCACCTTCCCATAATCAGAAGGTACTTTGAGTATCTGTCCAGCCTTGAGAGAGATGTTCGGAGATTTGAGTTGATTGAGTTCCATGATTTTGTACCAACCTACTTTGAGTTTTTCTCCTAATTGGAAAAGATTCTCTCCTTGCTGGGCTGTATAGGTTTCTATGCGATAGTTGGGGGGTGAAAGTACGATTTTGTGGCATTTATGCCCGTCCCAAATGAAGGAACCATCATAGCGTACGAGCTGTGTAAGGAGAGAGCGATATTTTTCTCGGGCAGAAAGTAGCAGTGAGCGCACTAAATCAAATCCCACCGCATGAATGGTCTGATGTTGGTCTTCCAGAACCAGATCGCCATATGGGTCTAAGGTGAGCGGCAGGTAGGGGAAGGAGTTGGGCTTGACGAGCATGCGCTGACTGCCTGGCTCGGCAGGATAGAGCACTTCTACCCCCTGACGCGGGCTGAACTGATAGCCATACACCGCGAAGGGCTGGCGACGCAGCTTGAACCGCATATGTTCGGAGAGAAGTTTGCCCTTGATGCGTTCATATTTACGCAGCTCGTAGCGAAGAGTGCGCAAAGTACCCGTGCGGTCCAACATGGTATTGAGTATTTGGAGCGCATCAGGGGACTGTGCGCACAGCAGCGAAATACCCAGAACCCACCTAATCCCCATATGAAGGTAAAGGTAAGGATTTACTTAGCCATGAAGCCTCCTCAGGGTCATTCGTGGCACAGAGAATGAGACACTCGGGTGAGCTACGGAGCGTAGCTATTTCGGTTCGCACCTTCTCACGATAATGGGTGTCTAAAAAGGTAGTAGGCTCATCCAATAAAATGAGCCCTTCTTCTAACGAGAGCGCCAATCCTACTAAGAATCGTTGGCGCATACCCGAAGAAAGAGCATCCAAGCGTTTCTGGGGCGAAAGCTGCCACTTTTCCCAGAAGTTTTTCGGGTCAGTGGGGCATTTATGTTGCCAGAAACTCTGCGCTATTTCCTGTAGAGAAAGCAATGGGGGGGGGAGCACATGCGGAGACTGCCAAGCTAACCGCATGAGCGGCGGACGCCCTTCTATACTCCCCTCTGAAGCCGAAAGCGTCCCCGCTATGAGCCCTAATAAACTGCTTTTTCCCGAGCCGTTCGGTCCTACGACAGCATACCCGCCTTCTCCGCTGCGCAACTCCCCACTCAGCCCGCGAAATATCCATCGCTCTCCATACCTAAGTCCGAGACGATTCAGGCGAAGGACGAGGGGCATGACTCACCTTGAGAGAACTCTTGGGAACCAGACTGGCTGTAAGTTCTGCTTCACACACCAGTTTGTCTTCTACATAGGCTTTCCCCGCCATTTTGCAAATGCCCCGCTTGAGCTGAAGCATATCCAGCCTAAAAACAAGCTGATCTCCAGGTACTACCGGCTTTTTGAAGCGCGCACCATCTATGGCTAAAAAATACACCCAGTAATCTTGAGGATTTTCTACAATATTCAAAAAAAGAATGCCTCCTACTTGCGCCATCGCCTCCAAAATCAAAACCCCCGGCATAATGGGATTATCCTCAAAGTGGCCTACAAAGAAAGGTTCATTGATAGTTACATTCTTGATACCGATGATGCTATCCTGACTGAAATGCGTAATCCTGTCTACCAGCAAGAAAGGATAACGATGCGGAAGAATACGCCGAATAGCATGAATATCAAATACAACGCCGCCTTGGGTGGGGGTCTTCTGGAAGCGTTGAATAATCTGCTTTTTCTGAATGAGTCTATATAGCGTTCGGATGAATTCTATATTCGCTGCATGCCCTGGACGCATGGCCACGATCTGCCCCCGGAGGGGCGCCCCTAATAGGGCCAAGTCTCCGATTAAATCCAGTAGCTTATGCCGAGCCGGCTCATTCTCAAAACGAAGCGGGGTATTATTCAGGACGCCTTGTTCTACGACTTGTACATCAGGATAATCAAAGAGCGAGCCTATTCTCCGCAGCTCCTCTGGTGAATAATGCCTATCTACGATAACAATTGCATTTTCCAGCGTTCCCCCCCGAATCAAACCCATTTTATGTAGCTCCTCCAGCTCATACAACAAGCAGAATGTACGGGCTGGTGCAATTTCGGTAGAGAAATCCTCCCACTTGACCAGCGTAGCGGGCTGAATTCCCAGAACTTGTGAGTTGTAATCTACGATTACCGTGATGCGAAAACCCTCAAAAGGAAAAGCCGCTATATCTACTCCCCGGTCCTTGTTCTGATAATGAACGGGCTCCTCTATGTGGTAATACTGCTGGGGCTCTTTTTGAGCGATCAGGCCTACGCGCTGGATAGCCTCTACGAAAGGAAGTGCACTCCCATCCAAAATAGGTATCTCTGCTCCCCAGACTACGATTCGGGCGTTGGAGACCCCCATACCCATGAGCGCAGCTAAGAGATGCTCTACCGTGTGAATGCGAACAGTTCCCTTGCCCAGCGTGGTGGAGCGCATTAGCTCTACCACATAATCCACCCGAGCTGGTATTTCCACGGGTTGGGGAGCATCCATCCGCACAAATACATATCCCGTATTCTCAGGCGCAGGATGCACCTCAATACGAACATTATCCCCCGTATGAAGCCCTACCCCTTCAAAACCAAAGCTCTCCTTCAGTGTATGTTGCTTCTGAAACATAAGGTATCAAGATTGCGATAGATATTTTTCTATTTCTCGCAGGCGGGGATAGAGTTCGGGAAGTTTGCGCATGATAGCTTCCATAAGCAGTTGCTGGCGTACTTCTTGGACGGGCGCGCCCCGCCAAGACTTACCAGGTGCAGTAATAGAACGAGAGATGCCACTCTGGGCCGTGATAGAGGAGCGATCTGCCACATACAAATGGTCCGCAATTCCGACTTGCCCCCCAATCCGACAATAAGCCCCTACGGTAGTACTGCCCGCTATACCCGTCTGCGCCGCTATAGCGGTGTATTCTCCGATTTGAACATTATGCCCTACTTGAATCAGATTGTCCAACTTGACCCCCCGAGCTAAACGCGTAACCCCTAAAGTAGCCCTATCTACACAGGTATTAGCACCTACCTCTACGTCATCCTCTATAATGACGCGCCCTACTTGTGGGATTCTTTCATAGATTCGGTTCTCACCTTGATAGAATCCAAATCCGTCTGCCCCTATCACTGCTCCTGGATGAATGATACATTCTCGCCCTATGCGTGTATTCGGCATAATAACTGCATGGGGATAAATGATAGTATCTTCTCCTATCTCTACTCCGGCGCCCAAATACGCAAAAGGATACACCCAGACACGCTTTGCCAGCTTGACTCCTTCGCCGATGTAAGTAAACGCACCAATATAGGTTTCTTCAGGAATCTGAGCAGATGGATGAATAAAAGCATAAGGCTCTCGCCCCCAGCTCGGCAAAGGAGGTAGCTTATAGCGTCGTACCAAAGAGTAAAAGGCATGATCGGGGCGATTCACATAAATCCAAGTGGTATGTGAGGGAAGAGCCCTGCGTGGTGTGAAATTTACAGGGAGTAGAACGGCTCCAGCCTTCGTCTCGTAGAGGTGATTCTCGTATTTGGGGTCTGCAAAAAAGGAAAGGTCTTGTTTAGTAGCTGAGTCCAGACTGGCAAAATCCGTGATGATTACTTCGCCATTGCCTTGTACCCTCTGTGCCTGCACCTCTTGGGCGATTTGGGATGAAGTAAGTCTCATAGGACGCGTAACTTTTTAAATATCTCCTCCTCAAAGAAGCGCCCTTGGAGTTCTATGTCATGTTTTTCTTCCATGATTCTGTCCTTGGAGCCCAGATAGGGATAATACGCAGCTGCGATTTCCTCCAGGGTATTATGGAAGAGCCGAACCAGCAGTACGACAGTATCTTTTTGGTCAGCCGAGAGCGTGTCACTGATTTGACGCAGCAGAGCAAATCCTCTCAAAATCTTATTCGCTATGAGGCGAAGGGCTTCTAAATCCAAAGAGGTTGTGTGTAGTTTGTCCAGCACGGCTTGAAGCAGTTGCATGTATTCTGGGTGGACAAAAGCATGCCGAGCAGGAAGCCCAGCAGATAACCGAGCTGCGACGCTTAGCGCCATCGCTGCATGAATGCCTACTGCCACTTCAGGTTGAAGGTTCCCCTCAGTTCCCGCAAGCTGCCATAGTATCTCCCTTAGGCTGATCTCACAAAAATCTGGACCTTCTTGGGCAGGACCTAAAACCCATTCCGCCAAACGATCATGGGGACGAAACGACTCCAAAAGCAGCGAGCGCACAGCTACCCTTACCAGGTCCCGGCGAGTGAGATTATCCGTAGTCTCCCCCGTATGCGAGAGGAAATAGCGTCCTGCCTCCACTAAAGCATATTCAGGAAGAATGCCCACAATCTCAGCATCCGTGATTTTGACTTTGTACTGGCGAGCGACCTCCTCCACTGTCTCAAAAGCCTTATGCAGCGGTGTCTCTCGGAGATTAGTGATGTTCATGCTAACCTGGACAAACCCTACCTCTGGCAAAAACCACCCCATCGCCTGCACATGGGGAAGACCACCATTACTCTCACGCACCTGGCGAGCAATCTTATTGGCTACTTCTTCCGAACGGGAGTTGAGGGTCAGATTGAAGGCAGCAATAAAATCGCGCACACCAATAACGGTGGCTCCTCCCTTAGGATGCGGTACTAAAGGTCCGAAATCAGGGGTCCATTCGGGGGTTTTGAGCCGTTCAGCCAGCTTCTCATATCCGCCTTTACGAATAGCGGGCAGCTTCCGACGCTCTGGGAAGCGAGCCGATTCGGCATAGAGAAAAACAGGCAATTTATGACGATCGGCTATCTCCTGGGCAAATTTTTCTACTTGTGCTTTGAGCCATTCTTTGTCTATGCCGCGATAAGGCGTAAAGGGACATACATCTATCGCTCCTATGCGGGGATGGGCACCCTGATGATAGCGCATGTCTATGTACTTAAGCCCCAGCTCATAAGCTAAACGCGCTGCTTCAAAAACCCCTTCTGGACTCCCTCCGAAGGCAATCACCGAGCGATGCACGGTCGCTCCTCTATCCACGCTCATTAGCTTGACGCCTCGCACACTAGCAATAGCATTCGCCACCACCTGAATCACCTCCTCGCGTTTGCCCTCACTAAGGTTAAGAGTGCATAAAAGCACGGGATCCACGCTACAAACTTACAGAATTACACCCGTATTCCCCCTACCAAAATGTCATCAACCTGTGCTAAAGAGCCTCTCCAGCTATCCAGTTCTGTAGCCAAGGCTTCTACTTGTGCCGAGGCAGAAAGAGAGGAGATTTGATGGAGAAACTGACGAACTCTCTTAGAGGTATATTTTTTACCTTTAGGTCCGCCGAACTGATCCCCAAATCCATCCGATGAGGCGTATACCCAGGCGCCTCTGGGCAGGTCAAGTTCATGTAAGCGAAAATAGTGTTCGGCAGGAGCAGAAGCCCCGCCTATCCCTTTTCTGTCTGCTTCTACTTCCTCCAGTTCAGAGCTATCAGGTCGGGCTATCCATAGTGGACGGTTGGCGCCCGCATAGAATATCTTACCCGTAGCTCGTTCATAACATACCAGGGCTATTTCCATTCCATCTTGGGACTTAGAGCCGGGCTCGTCCTGGCGCAGAGCCCGCCGCAGTAGCTGATGAGTTTTAGCGAGCACTGCATCAGGTAATACAGCCCCTTCGGTAAGCACAGCCTGGGTAAGTACCCCATTACAAATCATCGTCATGAGCGCTCCAGGCACACCATGCCCAGTGCAGTCCGCTACTGCCCAATATAAACGGTCTTCCGTGCTCAGAAACCAGTAGAAGTCCCCACTTACTACATCCCGTGGGCGCCAGAAAATAAAGCTATCCGGAAAATACTGCTGAATCACCGAAGGAGAAGCCACCATACCGCGTTGTATGCGCGCCGCATACTCTAAGCTTTCGTGAATCTCATGATTAGCTCGCTCAAGCAGCTTGTAAGCCTCTTCTAACTGGCGCCGATTCTGTTCTATGAGGCTTTTTTCATACTCGGCTCGCTCCCGCTCTACGGCAAGGCGCAGGGCGGCGGCTTCTTTTTCTCGGCGCTGTTCCTCCTCTCGCTTGCGGTCCGTTACATCCCGCAAACTCAATAAGTATCCCTGAATAATAGGGTCCGCATAGAGCGGCTGTCCCGTCCCCTCAAAATAACGCCAGTAGCCCTCCCTATGCTGTAAGCGCACGGTAAAAAAGGCAGAACTTGCCCGCGCAAATGCTGTCTCTAAAAGAGGACGATCCTCCGGTGAAGTAATCTCACGAAGGGTCTCTCCTCGGATTTGTTCGGGATTATAGCCTAAGGTTCTCTGCAAAGAAGGGCTGGCGTATTGAATCGCTCCCTGCTTATTGAGGATGAGAAAGATGTCCGAAGTGTACTGAACTAAAGCTTTATATCGCCCTTCTACCCTTAGAACTTCGTTTCGGGCTTGAAGCTCCACCACTTGGCGGTATCGGCGCGTTTCTTGCCAGTAGCGCCACCCTATGAAGCTCCCTCCTACCGTCAAAAGCAGCCATAATAGACTCACTAAAATTCCCCCCCAAGTAGGAAGACTCAGATAAATCCCCGTGGCTCCCATTATTCCCACTGCTATTCCCCCCCCTACAATAATCCACATAAGCTGCGAGGCGGCGTCAGCAGGGGACTTTTGCTGGGTGCGCATCGCCTCCAAGACTACTGCCATTCCCCGCGCCATATCAGAAGTTCGGGAATGGATAGACTACCCCTCGCTCCTTATACGAGTAACCCAACTGATACTGCATCGCGACTTGAATACCTCCGAATGAAGTAGGGGTCGTCGTGCGGCGAGTCAGAAGACTATAAGCTATGCCCAAGGTGAGCCCTTTCTGCAAGTTGAAGCCTGCCATGAGTGCGTATTGATCCCGCGCTCGCAGGGAAAAGCCTGCCATTACCGAACCCAAGGGCCGCGTGAACCAGTAGCCCCCTTCATATAATACGAACTCTACCATGCCAGTCCCCCCTATCCAGTTACTCTGATTAGACCGAGCGTAAAGTAGGGAAATGACAAACTGGAAGGGGGTTCGTGTGTAAATACGAGCGCCTCCATAGCCGCTCCAAAACATGGACAGCCTTTCTGCTCGCTGGACTAGTAGTCCGATAGAAGGACGATTGAGTCGGGAGATGGAGAAACCTCCGAAAGGCACGACTTCGGGGTTACCAGGCACCTTGAGGGTGCGGTAGTACATGGCGCCGATCGCATAATCCGCATGCCATAGAGTGGCACGCTCTGTAGCTTCACCAGTGGGCCGCGAGAAACCCCTACCGTCAAACTGATCCTCAAAGAAAATGTCTCCTGGCTCTATGCTCCGATTGACGAAGCCCGCTGCCACTCCTGCCCGTATATGATTATATCGTAAGCGAGCCCCCAAAGGTACTTCATATGCAAAGCTCAAGATACCCTTTTGCACTCGCCAAGCGCCCGCCACATCAGAACAGAAGTAGCCTCCTACCCCCCCGATAAGATTGACAAAAGAAAGGGGCGCTTCTACACCAGCCCATGTGGAGCTTCCACTGAGAAAGCCTGTGGCAGGGCGAAAGCTATGGGTGAAAAGCGCCCTTCCTTTCCCATCGGTAAGTCCCACAAATGCAGGACTCAGGGCTTGGGGCTGCGACCAAAACCCAATCGGTAAAATCTCCTGGGCTAGCGCCTCAGCGCACCAAATGCACCACCCCAGTATATACCACCAGACCTTCATCCGGTACGCGAATAATAGCTTTGTATGAATAAGTACCTGGGTCTAAGATTTGCCCATTTTTGGCTTCGCCTCGCCATTCTCGCACATCGTTACCCTCAAAAACCAACTGTCCCCACCGGTCATACACCTCCAATCGGTAAAACCGGAAGTTCTCCTCTAAAGGCAGCGGGCGAAAGACATCATTCACTCCATCTCCGTTAGGGGAGAAAGCCGTGGGAAGATAAACCTGTCGCTTGAGCACTTGAATGCAGTTGGTACAGACGAAGAAGTCGGAGCACCCCAAGTCATTCTGCACATAGAGAACTACAGTATAAACCCCCGGCGCACTGTAAGAGAACCGAGGATTAGGTACGCTGTCTATATCAGGCCTATTAGGATCACCGAAGTTCCACGTGTAGCGCGTCGCTCCCTGACTACGAGAAGTGAAGGAAATAGTGGGATTATTCATCGTAGTCAAGCGGGGTGATACCTCAAAGGCTGCTACAGGCGCAGGCAAAACCTCAAACGCTAACTCATCGTATCCACGGCAACCCCCACTGACACTATAAATACAGACTGTGTCTGGCCCAATAGGAAGATTGAGAAATTGAACCGACCTACCCATAGCAAGGTAATAGGGATTAGTTGAGTCGGGCGGACCCGCCTGCCCTGCCCTCTCTAAGCTGGCTCGGAACCAGATCACCGTGTCCCCAGGACGATACGGAAATACCTCCAAGACCAAAGGCACATTAGCGCAAACCTTATTTGGTCCTTTGATGCGAGGGACTTGATAGTCTTTGACGAATACGCTATCCGTATAAATAGCGCGCCCACAGCTACCTACCACTGTCCAAGAGATACCTACCTTTCTACCTCTGTCATCATCAAAGGGAATGTAAATAGCCTGAGGAGAGTCATTAGAAGGGTAAAATACCCCACTTCCATTACTCTGCCAGAAGCCGCGTGTGCCTGAGGTAATCGTACCCATCAGAATAAGAAACTCACCGACGCAGATTGTATCTACAGAGATTGCAAAAGCTCCCTGCGCATCAGTAGGATTGACATTCAGGAGTAAGCATATGGAGTCCTTAGATTGGTCTCGACACTCTCCTATATCTTCTGGACGGATGACCCAGCATATTTGTACGGTAGGAGGGTCAGCCGGACTGGGTATATAGGCACCTGTAGGGTCATTAGGAGAGGTGAATTGCCCTCGTCCATTGGGAGTGTACCATACGCCTCGTCCTTCTGCGCGCAAAGGCACTGTGTCCCCCACACATGCAGGGCTTCTTAGCCCATAAAACTCTCGGGATAGGAATGTAGGCGAAACGAACACAGTTTCGGCAGGACTTTCTAATCGGCAGGGGCCATAATGGGCTCGCAACCGGTATATTCTCTGGGAGCGCAAGGGCGGTGTGAGATAGGTAAGGGAGCTGGCGCCCACCCCTTCGTTCAAAGGTACATCTACCCAGTTAGCGCCATCATAGCTCTGCCAGCGCACGCTATCAGGAGAAGACACTACCTGAAGCTCTAAAGTAGAGCGCTGCCCCAAGCAAATACTGCGCGGATTCGCAGTGGGACGAGGCAGCGTCGTAGGACAAGGAAGCACGCGTATCCACTTATCGGCTGTCCGCTCACAAGAGCCACCCACCCGATAAGTAAAGCGCAGCGTATCGGTACGAGGCGGATTAGGCGGTTGTGTGAAAGTAATAAGCACACTTGCAGAGCTGCCTAACGATTGAGAAGTTCCCCCCTGTGGAATATAGGTCCAGCTACCTTGGCTGAAAGATGCTGGAAAAGTATAGGTATAAGTTCCCCCCACATAGACCGTATCTTTTCCTGCGATAGGTACATTCGCCACAGCGGGCAAAACCCTAACCGAATCAGGCGCACTGGGCGCAGCACAACTTCCAAAGTACACAATAGCTCTATAGCTATACAGACCTTGAGCCAAAGCTGGGGTGATATATGCAAAGTTTCTCTCCCCTGGAATATTCTGCCAGCTACTTCCATCCCAGCGCTGCCACTGAATGCTATCAGGACGAGCGGGTAGATTGGTCAGCTGAAAGGTGGCTCTCTCCCCTTCACAGAGGGTATCTGGCACACCCGAGACTTGCCCACCCGTGCCGGGACAGGGGCGAACGAATATGATTTTTCGGGAGAGTTGCGAACAGAGTGTTGGAGTACTATATACCACAGCTATGGTATCAGCCCGTAGGGAAGGTGAGGGAAGAATCGTTACTGTGACCTGTGCCACATCCATAGGACTTATTGGGGTGGCGCTGGATGCCCCTTCCTGCCTGTATAACCAGAGAGAAGAAAAACCAGGGGGAAGCGAACTACCTATACCTGCTAAGTAGTATGAATAGTTACCTGGAAATACACTATCAGGCCCGCCTATTGGATATAATGACATGCGAGGTTGTATCCCAGCAGTGATGAGGGTATCTTTGAGAACTCGGTGGCAGTTGCACCGAGCAGAGCGCTCTAAGATAGAGAGCCTGTACTGACTGGGAGGCGCAGGTGCGGGGAAGACCACATAAAAAGAATAGGGTAAACTGGAACCCCCAACAGGGATTAGCTTGGAAGTGCCTGTCGTGATATCCTGCAAGAGCACAGCGAATGCGCTGGAGGGAGGAACGGAAGAAGAAGTAACCTGAAAGAATAGCTGTGTGCTATCTCCTGCACATATGCGCACACTAGATGGAATGTTGAAGCTAATCTGGGGACGCGTAGGCTCAAGCGGACAAAGTCGCAGCGTGTCGCGCGAAATCCAATCTATACGCGGTTTGAGGTTCTGGAGACTATGATTGAGAACAGCTGCACTGACCGAGTCCCATTCTAATATACTCGCTATATCTCCACAAGTACGCAAAGGAGCACGCAGCACTATGATTGTATCATTAGGCTTTACAGTATGACTGTATGATGGGTTAGGATTAGGCAGTCTGCTCACTGTTACATTCACGCGTCCTGCACTCACCGACCATAAGATGGGGCGATAGTATGCGTTGTCGTGGAAACGATTCAGATGGATGGCACGCGCAGCATGCATATTGAGGAGGGCAGTATTGTAGTAAAAGGGGAAGTTGGAGCTTGCGAGGGTTTCTATTACGGCAGGGTCAATTCGGTTAAGTATTACGGAAATATCCACCGAGTCGGGACTGCTCCCTGGACTACTGCTAACTACATAGCGCTGGTGGAGTTCTGCTAAAAAGTGTGTGGGCTGTGCGGCTAATAAAAGTGGCAGAAATACCAGCTTACGGAGCATACAGCAAGGGGAGAGTGAGAGATTCGGCTTCGCTCAGGAGGCGTATATAATATGAGCCGGCAGGAAGGGCAGGTAATGTGAGGCGATGAGCCTGCTGAGCCACCGCTTCCCAGCGATAGGAAAAAACCTCTTTACCCGTAGCATCATAGAGCACAAAAGAAGCAGAGGTTGTCGTGGGGGATTCTATCCATAGCTCGCTGTGAGCCGGCTGCGGATAAATGCGCCATCCGCTTTGAGTGTAGGCATGCAGGGCTGTAGTACGCCATAGTACGGAATCAGTACGAGCGGCTGAGCCACATACATGCCGTACTTCTGCATAATACGCGCCTGAGAGCAAGGGTTCATGCGAAAGACCTTCTCCTACACGCACGCCGTCGCGGTACCACAGCACTTGAAGATTCTCAGGGCGAAACTCGCCAGGTAGTTCTATTCCCAAAGAACTGCCCTGCCTTCCTATACGAGCAGGGGTAACTAAAGGACAGAGAAAAAGAGTCTGGGTCACCTCATAGACAAAGCGATCTTTAGAAGGGACCCGAGGTAGGAGAACAATTTCACCTGATTCCATGCCCCAGCGCAGGCGCAGCGTGTCTCCAAACTGCAAAATCGGCATACGCCATGCCCCAATCCGTTCCCAAGTGCCAGTGAAAGGAATCCCTCTCTCCACTTGAGTAGGCATCAGATTGAAGCTCACACGAAGATCATTTGCATTTTCAGGAGCATAGGTCAAATAGAGTGCTTGATAATCGGGTGTGAAAAGGGCGTCTCGCATACCGCGCTGGGTGATTTCGGGGGCTTGCCATGCCAGCGCTTGGCGGGGAGACAGGAAGAGGACGAAGTTCGCAGCGATGGGAACTTGTGCTTGGGTGCCTCGCCACCAGAAATCCACCTCAACAAAGTCTCCGCGCACCCGCGCTTGCGCACGCAGGCTATCCTGTGCCCCCAAAAGAAGCGGATACCAAACAAGCCAGATTATTTGCACCCAAGAGCACTTCATAGCTCACTCCAAAGATATGCAGCTTTTTTCACAGAGAATGCCCAGCATTTCTCTAAGTGGGTTTAGGAAAGTTCCGAGTGGTAGAATAACATAACTTAGGTGGAAAGAAGCTGATAGTTGCGAAACTCCCCTGGTCGCCACCCGGTCCTTTTCTCAATCCAGTGCAGAAAACGCTCAGACCAGGGCAGAGAAACAGAAGCAGGGTCATACTCAAATCGCCAGTGCGTACGCTGAATGCGGTTTTGCATGACGGCTGGATGCGTACCTGTAAAACGCTCCAGCAGCTCATCGGTCCTATACGAGAAAGTTTGGGCGGTGTGCCGGACTATCCAGGCATCATCATGCCAATAGTAATGCAAACGGCGAATTTTTTCCTGCTGTTTCTCAGGCGGACGAACCCAGCCATAATGAAAGACGCGTGCATCTACCAGTTGGGCCCGAATTTTACGCCCATAGCGGCGAAAGCCTTGTGCATCACGATACGAGTGAATTCCCTCCCACGGACGAATAATCCGAACCTCTCGGCGATACCATTTGCGAGAGACTGCTATCCACTCATAGTCGCCATAAAAGTGTAAATAGCGCAGTACAATCCCTTCTACTTGGGAATCGCTCCCATACCGCTGCGTGGCTTCCCGAAGCTTGGGATAATCCTCCTCGTGAAGCACTTCATCCGCCTGGAGGTACAAAAGCCAGTCTGCAGGGGGCAGTTGGCGCATGAGCTTATTCGTTTCTCGGGCTAAGACCTCACCGCCTCTACGATGGTGCAAATCCCACTCAGAACGCAGCACCACTAAACGCGAATCCTGCCACGCACGAAGAGCCTCATACGTCTCATCTTCACTTTGACCTACCGAGACATAAAAAGCATCACATATCGGCAAAGCCGAGGCAATCGCCTCTCGGAAGGGGTAGTCCATGAGAATACCATTGCGCAAAATCATAAAGCCCACGACGCGCATCCTACTCCTCGTAATAAGTAATGATGATGCTATCGCCTGCTCGGATGTTATCGTTTTCTAAGCGATTGAGCTGACGCAGTTGGTCTGTTGAAACTTTATACTGAGCGGCAATATCCGATAGGGTTTCGCCAGGACGCACAATATGAAGGCGCGCACGAGGAACTTTCCGCTTGGCGATAACTTCCTCACTGATACGAGGATCCTCTAAGAAGAACTTTCTGCGTTGGGCGGAGTTTAGGTCAGGAATGTTCTTCTCTTGAGCCAAGTTGATGAGTTGTTGCGCTTTAGGCAGAAGGGGATACAAAAGTACAGTGCCTTTTTCCCCAGGAACTGCTAAATAAGTACCCTCTGGATGAAAAGCAGGACGAAACTGAATATGCAAGGGGAAAGAGTATTCCGTGAGACGAAGGAAGGAGCTACCACTCCAGAGTATGGCTTTTTGATCCGTAGCGATGGAAAGGATGTGTTCGCCGGTGGGGCTCCACTGAATTGCATAAGGGATGCCTTTATGTCCTGGAAGTGTATGAGTGCGAATACCTTCGGGCAGCTTCCACAGGTAGAGCATGGAATCAGCGCCTGCTGTGATGAGCCGATTGCCCGACGGATGAAAGGCAGCAGCTTTGACAGGGGCATTATGCCCTTTGAGACGAGTAATGAGCTTGCCCTCCCAGTTCCATAAGGAGGAGGTGCCATCTTCACTGAGAGCCAAGATGTACCGCTCATCTGGGGAGAGTAAGAGCTGCGTAATGGCACCCACATGGGCAGAAAGCCGCTTCGGAGAAGCCCCCTCTTTCCATGACCACAGATACAAAAGACCACCGCGAGTGGCTACCGCAGCTTTTCTTCCATCCTGAGTAAGGACACCCCATAATACCTCTTCATCTAAGCTTAGTGAGTGGATGAGTTCGCCAGCGAGACCATTCCAGAGCTTGCAGGTACGATCCAGAGAAGTAGTCAAGATGATACTCCCATCCGCAGAAAGGGCTATGTGCGTAAGGTTATCTTGGTGTCCGACGAGTTGAGCCACACTGACACCGCTCCGCAAGTCCCATAGGCGTACCGAGAAATCCTCTGAGAGCGAGGCTAAATACTTGAGGTCCTGCGTGAAATAAACTTTCTCCACGATATGCGTATGACCCCGAAGCACTTCTTGCGAAGCACCCGTAGTGGGATTCCAGATGCGAATCGTTTTGTCCCAGCTTGCGGTAGCGAGCTTAGAGCCATCGGGACTGAATACTGCGTAGATGACCCGATTCTTGTGTCCTATGAGTTTTCGGGGGGGTTTGGGATAGAGATGAGCGTGTAGCGCGAAGTAGAGCGCTGCTTCGGCTTCGGGCACGTAAGGGCGCTCACCAGGGGCTCCAATCTGCCGAGGAAGCGCTTCCAACGCTAAGCGAACCCCTATCTCGGGATGTCCTTTGCGAGTTTGGTCTTCTGAGAGAGAAGCTAAGAAAAGCGATTGCAGCACTAAAGCCTTATTGCGCTGCTGAAGCGCAAGGGCTGTCTGATATTCGGCTTGATTGCGCTCATACTCTGCATTTATGCGAGCCGATTCGGCTACCCGAGTCTGATTTTCAGCGATGCGCTGCTGCTGCAGAGCACGCTCTCTTTCCCGCTCAGCAATCTGACGCTGATCCTCAGCGATACGACGCTGTCTCTCGGCATTATTGCGCTCCGCTTCGGCGATACGCAAGGCATTTTCCGCTAACATCTTTTGATGCAGGGCTAAGAGTCGCTCCTTTTCTGCAATCATCCGCTGGCGAAGGGCTTCCTGCGCATTTGCTTCGGCTTTCATGCGCTGCTCTTGGGCGATTCGGGCTTGCAGGCGCGCTTCTTCGGCATTCTTCTCAGCTAATGCCCGCTGTATTTGCGCATAATACAAGGCTACCAAACTCAGCAGAAAGAGCAGCGTAATCACAAAAAGTGCCAACAACAGAAGCCGTCGGTTGCGCTCTATGCGAGCTTTGCTTCGGGCCAAATAAAGCTCTATCGCATCCCGCAGCGCTATGGCTTGGGTGATAGGTTCTACATTAGGCACAAGCTCATCGGGGGGAAGATTTCGCCGTATCCAGGCAGGATTGGGACGCGTGGGATAATACCACTCAGAAAAGTACTGATAGGAGCCCCCCGAGAGTAAGAGCCGAGGTGAGCGATCCTGTTCCAACCAGCGCTGCACCTGGAACTTAAGCTCGCGGAAGATACGCACGCTTTGGGCTTCTTGTTCAGCCCAGCGAATGAGCCGTTCCCAGTTCCGAATCAGAGCTTCATGGGAGACGGTGAGGGTATCATTAGGACTGAGCGTGTGGTCTTGACCTTCAGCCAGAGCGGGCTGGAGAAAGCTCACTTGGGTATCTCGGAAGAGAGCCGCTACCTTAGCTACGAAATCAGTGGATACCCCTGGCAGCCCCAAAATATCGGTGAGTTGCTGCAGAGTCAGCCGAGCACGCACAGCGCGCCCCTCATCTATTCGGGTAAGAGGTACGAAAATACCCCGTGCTATTTGCTGTAGTTGCTCCAGAGGAACCCGCTCCCCATATCGCTTTTCATAATACTCATCTAAATGCTCATATAAAGTCTCTGCATGAAAGTTGAGAACATTTCGCAGGTGAGCATGTTGATAGAGTTCTTGTTCAGTGGGAGACCTTTTCTGAAGATACTGCTCAAATAAGGTTCTTTCTTTTTCGGGCAGGCGACTCACATGAAGTCCCCCCACCATCGCATAATGGACTAAATCCATCGGCTCCTGCTGTGCGCTGGCTACATGCCAAATGCGATGCAGGGCATGCTGCAGCACAGGAAGCTGGTCTATTCCATCGCCTATGTCGTTGAGCAAGCGCTGAGTAAGCCTCGGGGTGATTCGGTCTCCATTTAGTTCAGCGGGTTTCTCAATCACGGCTTGGAACTCTTCCCGAGTGAGCCGCGGTACGAAATACGTACTCTCTCCTATCAGCTCGGCAAACCCATGGAAAGCCACACACTGCCCGATAAAGTCAGAGCGCATCGTAAAGATGACCCATATAGGCAGATTTTCTCTTCGGGCGATGCGTATGGTCTCGGAAAGAACATTCACGGTTATCTGAGCCAAAGGAGAGGCGATACCCCCTGAGTAGTTCTCTTCATTCGTGAAAAATTCCTCAAACTGGTCTACCAGGATGAGGAGGTTCTGTCCTTCTCGGAGGCGGGCGATTTTGTCAGCTTCGGATAGAATCTCAAAGGCAGGAGAAGTAGGGTCTATATAGATGTGGGACTGTTTGTACAAATCTACCAGCGCCGAGAAACCATAGGACAGTTTCGTTTCTACATCGGGGATATTGCTGTGGCCAATAGCGGAAGCAAGGGCAGTAGCGAGGTTAGTGAGGGGCTGTTTTTCAGGACGGAAAGCGGCGATAGCCCAAGAGGGATACGCAGCTGGCATGAGATTAGCCCGCAGCGCTGGCAAAACCCCCGCAAAGACTAAAGAAGATTTCCCATCTCCCGATGCCCCGCTGACCATAACGAACTTCCGCTCCTCCAGTAGTTCTAAGATTTTGCGGATATGCTTCTCCCTGCCGTGAAAGAAGATAGCTTCCCCCTCCTCAAATGGACGCAGCCCGATATAAGGGCAACTTCGTTTCGTTTCGCTCCATATCGCTGAGCGCCGCGCCTCCGCTAAGCTCTTCTCTATGCAGGCTTGGAGGGCAGGCGGCTCTACCAGCTCCAAACGTACATTCGGCACCTGCAAGGACAAATACCGATTACGCAGGGGATCAGGAAAGCCTACTAAATAGATAGGCGTGGCTTGCGAGAGTCCCCCAGCCGCTTTCCAAAGCTGCTGAGTAAGCGCTAATGCCCAATCCCCCGCATAATGAAAAAATACTACCAAAAGCTGACTCTGCTGATAGAGGCGAAGGGACTCGGCTACATCTTCATCCGCCTTTTCAGGGCGGAATGCTAAACTTTGGAGCTTATACTTCTTAGAGAGGTTTTCAATCACTGAGAAGCAGCTCTCTGAGTCGCGCACGTTGTGGATAAAGGCGATGTCATACTGCTTGATGATTTGGCGGGCTTCTACAGCCCCAGCTAAGAAGGATTTGACTTCGCCTATCATGAGGGGCATAGCGGGGGTGCGCGTGAGCATGACTCGCTCGGTAAGCGTATTCTCTACGAAGGTGAGCAGCTCTCGTGCTTCTAACTCATAGACGACGCTCTCATCGCGAGGCGCCCAAACAATCAAGCGGAAAGACGGGGAGACTTGCTGAAGCAGGATTTCATACTGCCTCTGTAGCAGTAAAGAACCATCAGGTAGCACAGGTCCTTTATCCACGCCTAAAATAAGAAAAGCAGCATCGTGCTTCTTGCCTATTTCAGCGAGTGCATTCAGTTCTACCTGCTCTGGAACTTCTACGGAATACCCTGCATTTTTGAGCATAATGCCCAAAACTTCTCGGTGGATGCGGTCACCCTCGGCAACCACACCCACCCAGATGGAAAAGGGACGAATAGATTCGGCAACCGATATGGTGGTAGCAGGAGCCTCCATATTAGAACAAAGATAAGAAGGAGTATCCTTCTACCAGATAAGGCTAAGCCCTACATTCCATGTACGCCCAAATCCATAAAAGAAAGTGGAGGTGGCCCGATCATGATTGCGCCCGTCTAAAGCCGTCATGATATAGCGAGAGTCTAAGAGGTTATGGATATTACCAAAGATACGGGCACGCGTATCAGAAGAAAGCGCAAACTCATACCCTGCAGCCAAATCTACCAGCGTATAGGCTGGCAAGCGCCAAGGTTGGGCGCGGTCATTAGGATTCGTGCGCTGCTGCGGGTCAAACGTGGCCCAGAAGCGATCATAGTAGAAGGCATTGAGCGTGAAGTAAAGCGAAGGAGTCGGAGACACGCGTAAGATACCACCGATTTGGGTTTGAGGGGCACTGCCTACGCGCAGGTCCTTAATATAAAGTTCTATCGTATCTACAATCACCTGATTGATATCGCGCACTACGCCGAAGACATCATTTTTCCAGCGCCAGTCGCCGATAGCCCCGATAGCCGCTACTCTCAGCCAAGATAAGGGCTGCACGCCTACTTCCCACTCTATCCCTCTATGCACAGCAGATAACCCATTGAGGCGAACTTGGGTCTGACTGCCATCCGGCAGCGTAATCGTCGGGGACATAAGCACTTTATCTCTCCACTCCGTCCAGTATCCAGCTATTTGGGTGGAGAAAATACTGCTCTGCCAGCGCAGACCTACTTCGCCTTGGAGGACTTTTTCTACATCAAAATTCTGGGCGAGGTCATTCCCGAAGCGGTCATTAATAAATACGAATTGGAAGAAAGGCGGACGCGTGAAATAACCACCGCTAGCGTAGAGCATACTTGCTTCGGTAATGCGCAGCCCTACACCTCCTTTGACTGTGTAGGAGAAGATATTGACCACTTTAGAGCGCAGGGGGCGTTCTTCAGGTTTGTAGCGGAAGTTCTCTTGGCGCTGATAACCGGTATTAGCCGCCGCTACTACTAGGGCAGCGGTGATAGGCCCTTGTTGATATTTCACTTCGGAGAAGCTACCCAGCCAAGTGATGTAGGAATCATAGTCATAATTCACCCGATCTCGCAGCCGCGTAATGCGTGCATTACGGATAGTCAAAGTAGTATCTGATAGGCGCACGCGAATTGTTTGCCCTTGGCGCCAGTTGTCCGTATCAATCCAGAAGTCTGCTCCGAAAAGGTTCGTAATCTCCCGATAATGGTAGGCTACATAATAGCGCAAATCTACGCCTGCGTTAATCTCCACAGGCCCGAGCGTGAGATTAGTAGTGGAGACGAGCCCGTACCAATCGTGGGAGTTGACAGAGTTGCGATGGATGAGGTTAGCGGCAAAGCCTACCATTCGGCTGCCATCGGGCATTAGGAGCGTATCGGCTCGGCTAAGGTTATCGCTGCGAACCCGTTCCCAATCTATAAGTCCGTCGCGGCGCCGAGGCAGAGAGTAAGTGCGCCGTCGGCGGTCTAACTCAGGGGCAGTAGCTAAAATACCCGAACCTCCACCGCGTCCAAAGGACACATAAGCCGAGGTAAGCAGGCTAAACTTTTCAGAGACAGTCCAAAAGTGGCTCAAACTAATCAAGGGCTTATGGTAGAAGTTGCGCAGGTTGCTGTAGAGCTGTCCGTCAAAATAGCCGTAGTCATAGTTGAAGAAATAGCCTCTCTTGAGCGTGTCTATGTCGCGAGCAGATAGGTAGGTATTACGCTGATAGTGCCACTGGGGTGCGCCAAAGCCTTGGAGCAGCAAGCGATGCCGCGTGCCGAGTGTTTTAGAGATAGCCACGAAATAAAACCAGGAGCTAAAGTCCGTGCCTTTGATGTAGCCTGGGCCTACGGCACGATTGCCGGAGAGAGTAACAGCCCAGCCTTTAGGACTAAGCCCAGAGTGATAAGTAAGACTGAGTCGCGCAGAGTATATATTAGAGGCTTCACTGGTGAGGATGAAGCGCCGTTCTGACTGAGGGGAAATCGTACGCAGATTGAGCGTACCTCCTACGGATGGCAGCACTACACGTGCGTTGCCCAGTCCTTTCTGCACTTGGGCTTCTTCCATCACATCCATGAGCCCGACCCAGTTAGACCAATAGACCCGAGAGTTCTCCATATCATTCACTGGTACGCCATTAATCTGAACGGCTATATTCTCCTGCTCAAAGCCTCGGATATTGATACGAGAGTCCCCCCATCCTCCCCCTTCCCGAGAAGCATAGACGGAAGGCGAAAATCGCAGCGCCTCCGTCATCTCTTGCGAGCCCCGCAGCTCTAAGACCTGCTTCCCCTCTAATCGGGTAAAGTTGATGGGAGTTACTATCGTGTTCGCTGATGAAGAAAGAATCAGCACCTCCTTCATAGAAACCCCCAGCGGAGCAAGCGCTATAGTTTGGGAGTTCTCTAACTCTTGGAGCGTAAAGATTCTTTCCTCATATCCTACATACGAGATGATTACTTTGGGTTCGTTGGGCAGCTCAGAAGGCAAGAGCGTCATAGAAAAGCTCCCGTCTATACGGGTGAGCGTACCCTTCCCTGTGCCTGCTAGTTGGACAGAAGCACCTATAAGCGGCTCTCCTGTTTCTTTATCTTGGACCTGCCCTTGAATCTGAATATACTGCTCGGTACGAACGACAACAGGCGCTTTCTGAGTCTGGAAAATACCCCGCACGGTGCGCTCTTCTTGCGCCCACAGCAGGCATAGCCCAGCTATTATTCCTAACTGCCTCATAATCACTACAAATGTACATAATAGAATTTGAAGTAAGTTTGAAGTATGTGGAAAGTGTGGGTATTTGTGGGGAGCTTGTGGGCACAGAAGATTCTCAGTCGGAGTCTTATAGAGGTGCAGGGCTACCCTATAGATAAGGTAGGATTACCGCAAAGCCCTGCATATGCTGGGCGAGGGCGCTTCGCCTACATAGAATACTGGGCGAAAGATAAACCGCGCCCCGGCTGGTATGTGGAGTGTCTCAACTTAGGCTTCTACACTCAGTGGTCTTACTTCATAGATGTCCCCGAAGCAGGCCAAGGCAAACCCTTGCGTCTCTTACCACTCAAGGATGGGTTCGTTCTGGTCTCCTATGAAGCCGACCCGCTCAATAAAGGCGCTGTCCAAGAAGTAGGACGCTTTTTAGATGCCAAGGGACAGTCTCTTTTCGCCAAATGGACTGCCCTCTCTGTATATGACCGCCCCGTAGCCGAAGCTATTAGCCGCTTCTCTATCAGCTTGGATAGCACCCATCTTCTATGGTATGCTTATCTGCCAGGGAAAAAAGGCGGCGCCGAGAGGGCTTGGTATGCTTTGTGGAGCGGCAGCGGAAGGAAGGTTTTCGCTTCGCAGGACTGGTATGTACGAGGGGCTGTTTTACATGCAGTGGCTGACGCTCGCCTCAATCTCTGGACCCTTCAGCAGCCCGCTCAAGGACTGCCCGAACTGGTCTATTATGATCTCAAAGCACGCACCCAACGCATTTGGACCTTACAGCCCGATACTATCTTACGACGCCCATGGCTCCTCGTTACACCCAAAGCCATCTATGTAGGAGGACTGGTAAGTGGAACGAAATCTATACCCCATGAAGCAGGCAACATAGGTAGCTGGGCAATAGGCAAACTTTCACTTCCCTTCTCGGATACCTCTCAGATAAGATGGAGTAGAGTTCCTTTTCCCGATAGTTGGAGCGCTTCGTACAAAGAGCCCACTAACTTCATCGTAGGAGATGCCTTTCTGTACCAAGATAGCGCTCTCTATGTGATATGGGAGGATCGGCGGGCACGGGGGGGCACCTTTGCTGCGCACGATATATGGGTGTGCCGCTGGCAGGAAGGAGACACGCTATCGTTAGCTTGGAGCTACCGCATAGAAAAGCGCCAGCGCGAAGCATTACCCGAGGCTGTCTCCTACCTCTACGGTGTCAGTGAAACCTTCCTAAACATCGCTTTCCTTACGGAACACACCCGCTCTGGCAAACTCCAAGCCCACCTCATTAATCATGCTACAGGACAGGCGGTCGTCCAAGATATAGCCGATAACTCAGCAGGCGACCTACTTCTGCTGCCAGGGCGTTCGGCTCGCCTTAGTCCCCGCGATATAGTATGCTTTGCCTTAGCCCCGGGCGGAAAAAATGGCTACCAGATTTACATTCTAAGACTCTGACTCTATGCCGCTGGACCAGCCCAGAGAAATGCCCTTATGGGATCACCTGGAAGAACTCAGAGGTCATTTATGGCGTAGCGTCTTGGTTATAGGACTGCTGGCGGGTGTAGCTTTCTGGAAGATTCAGTGGATAGTGAGCAAGGTCATATTGGCTCCGCTGGGCCAAGCGTTTCCTACTTATCAGTGGCTCTGTCGGTGGGCACAATGTCCTACCCTCCCCCCCATGCGCTTCCAAGCTGTCCATCCGTCTGAGCAATTCGTCAAAGCGATGATCTTGGCATTAGCTGCAGGATTAGTAGTAGGCTTCCCTTACCTAATATGGGAGCTCTGGCGCTTTATCAAGCCCGGTCTCTATCGTCACGAGCAAGCTGCACTCAAAGGGATTACCTTCTACATATCGCTGCTTTTTATCACTGGTGTGGCATTTGCATACTTTATCTTAGTGCCATTCATGATGTACTTTTTTGCATCATTTCAAGTGTCGCCCGAGGTAGAGAACTTCTGGCGAATTGGAGATGTGATTGCTCTGATTGTGCAAGTGTGTTTAGTGGTGGGGTTGGTATTCCAGCTTCCTGTACTGTTGTGGGGTTTGAGCCAGGCGGGGATTATCTCTGCGCATGCCTTACGCAAGGGGCGGCGCTATGCTATCGCAGCAGCAGTGATTTTGGGAGGGGTACTCACGCCTTCACCCGATGTGCTGAGCCAACTGCTCTTAGCCGTGCCCCTGTGGGGACTCTATGAGCTAAGCATCGGTATCGTGGCTATTTCCGAGCGGCGTCGTAAAGCCTTCCTATCCATGCGCTGACTGCAGCGGCGCTCCAAGCGTAGCACTCAGCCAGTCTACAATCTCCTCTTCTATGGCGCCACTCTCCAAAAGGCGTATGCAGGGAAAAGCATCTTTCTTAGAAAACTGGTGATAACAGAGCCAGTTGCACCCAAAACAGGGCATAGGATGCACTAAAACTTTCACACGGAACGGGGCTTTCTCTGGGTAAGGAATGAATCGCCCCCAGTGTCCTCCTCCAGCGAGAATAAGCGTAGGTACGTTTGCTGTGGCGGCGATATGGGCTAATCCCGTCTCAGGAGCTATCACAAAAGAGGCATGCATCACACGAGCCGCCGCCTCCACCAGGGATAACCTGCCTATCAGTGGCTCTATTGGCACGTTTCTGAGTTGATCTACCAAGGCTTGCGCCAAGGCTTGTTCTGACTGCGTGCCAATCAGTTGAATGGGAAGATAGGTTCTCTCATGCAGAGTTCGGATAAGTCGCACCATCAGAGAAAATGGCATGCGTCGGGCAGATAGCTGAGCTCCAAGGACAATAGCGATATAGAAATGCCCGTTAGAATAGAAAGGCAGCAGCCGCTCGCGCATACGAGCGTAGATAGTGAAGTCCAATCTGCCCAATCCCATCTCGTTGAGCCATTGTTGGTAGCGTAGCCACTCATGGATAGAGAGCTCTTGGTTCAGGGGATAGACCTCTTGATAAACCCATTTGTCTAATAGGGGAAGGTAGCAGGGCTCTCCAGTGAGTTTATCGCGTTTGCGCGTGATGCGCCGAGCAGCCGGAATAGCCCACGCCAAAAGGTCCTCTACGATTAGCCTGCGTCCAGCCGTAGGTTGCCACAAAGTTTCTATGGGGGGGAAAGTCTGCCTTAATATTTTCAGTGCTCTGCGGCGATAAGAGAAGGAATGTCTAAGCCTTACGGGTGAGAGCGATAGGACCCTGTCAAAGAGCTTTGTATATTCAGCGAGGTCGGCCCAAGCTTCATTGGCTATCAGGACGAAGTAATGATACGGGTAAGCCTGTCGGAGGGCCGATATGAAGGGCAGCGTGAGCCAAAAATCCCCTATCCCATCCATGCGGATAAAGGCCATGGAAGGCATAGGAGAAGAAGGCGTGGGAGGCTTTCTGAGCAAAAGAAAGCCGTCTGCCAATCCTGCGAGGGTGCGCACATGGAGACGCGCCTTCCATCCTACCCAATGCCACAAGCGCGCCGCAGAAAATGGCATGATCACAGGTTGCCTCTTCGCACCTGCTCTCGTTCTATGGCTTCAAACAGGGCTTTGAAGTTACCTTTGCCAAAGGACTTTGCGCCTTTCCGCTGTATAATTTCGTAGAACAGGGTAGGACGATCCTGCACGGGTTTAGTGAATATTTGGAGGAGATACCCTTCGTCGTCCCTATCTACCAAAATACCTAACTCCGCCAATACTTCCACTGGCTCGTCTATTGAGCCCACCCTATCCAGTAGCGTGTCGTAGTAAGCCTTAGGGGTTTCCAGGAACTCTACCCCGCGCCGACGAAGCTCGCGCACCGTGGCAATAATATCCCCAGTCGCTATGGCTATGTGCTGCACACCCTGCCCATGGTAATACTCCAAATACTCCTCTATCTGGGATTTGCGGCGACCCTTCGCAGGCTCATTAATGGGGAACTTGATATAGCCATTCCCATTCGCCATGACTTTACTCATCAAAGCAGAGTATTCGGTAGATATATCCTTGTCATCAAAGGAGACAAGCTGTTTGAAGCCCATTACATCCCGATAGAAAGCAACGAATTGATTCATTTCACCGAGATAGACATTTCCTACGCAGTGGTCTACGTATTTGAAGCCGACGGGTTCGCTTTTGCCATAGCCGTCCCAACTTACAAAGCCAGGTAGAAAAGGACCTCGGTAGTTTTTACGCTCTACAAATAAATGCACGGTATCGCCATAAGTATGAATACCCGAGAGAACTACTTCACCATGTTCGTCAGAAAGCCGGGTAGGTGGTAAGAAGCTCTTGCCTCCGCGCCGGGTCGTCTCTTCGTAGGCTCGGGTAGCGTCCTCCACACTGAGAGCTAACACCCGAACCCCATCCCCATGCCGATAAATGTGATCCGCGATGAAGTTCCCCGGATGGTAGGGCGTGGTAAATACAAGGGTAACTTTGCCTTGACGCAGGACATAACTGGCTGCCTCTCGGTAGCCCGTCTCCAAGCCCCTGTAAGCCAGCGGCTGAAAGCCAAATGCATGCTGATAATAATAAGCCGCTTGCCTAGCGTTGCCTACATAAAACTCAATATGGTCAGTACCCAAAATCGGTAGAAAATCCACCGCTTCTGCGGTGGTAGAGAGAATTTCCGTAGTTATGCTCATAATCAGGTAGTTTTTTCGGTTTCGGGAATCCAGGTAGTGTAATACTCAGGCATTTCAATCGCTAAGGCTTCGGGGGTAATCTGCAGCGGGCGGAAGGTATCTACCATAACCGCCAACTCCTTAGTTTCTTTAGCGCCGATGCTGCGCTCCACCGCCCCAGGATGCGGACCGTGCGGTATGCCCATCGGGTGCAACGTAATCATCCCTCGTTCTACATGCTTACGACTCATGAACTCCCCTTCTACATAGTAGAGAATCTCGTCTGAGTCCACGTTGCTGTGATTGTATGGAGCGGGAATCGCCAAGGGATGATAATCATACATTCTGGGCACGAAGGAGCAGACGACGAACTGGCGAGCTTCAAAGTTCTGATGCACGGGGGGCGGCTGATGTACCCTCCCTGTGATTGGTTCAAAGTCGTGGATGGAAAAGGCATACGGATACAAGCATCCATCCCACCCCACATAATCAAAAGGATGGGTATCGTAGATGTAGGTGAAAAGTTCGCCTCGTTTCTTGATCTTGATAATGAATTCGCCCGTCTCATAATGAGTCTCCAAATCTATGGGCGGACGAATATCTCTCTCATAAAAAGGTGAATGTTCCATAAGCTGTCCGTAGTCATTCATATAGCGCCGAGGGAACCGAATCGCCCCACAATAAGACTCTACGATGAAGAGGCGATTCTCAGAGGTATTGAAGTGGATTTGGTAGATAGTGCCGCGGGGAATATGAAGGTAATCCCCTGGCTGAAAGGGAATCTTACCGAAAGCGGTGCGTAGTTCGCCGCGCCCCTCATGGACGAAGATGAGCTCATCGGCGGAAGCATTTTTGAAGAAGTAGTCCGAGAAACCCTGCGTAGGCGCTGCTAATGAGAGATGCACATCCTCGTTGAAGAGTACTACGACTCGGCTTTCTAAGTAATCCGAATGCGGCTGAATGCGAAAGCCCCGAAAGGCTCTGTGCTGCATGTTATTAGCGATGGCGGCGCGAGGACGCAGGTCCTTTGTATCAGGCAAAATAGCTTTCACCCGAGTAGGCGGATAGACATGATAAACTAAGGCATACAAGTCAGAGAATCCCTCCGTGCTAATCAGCTCTTCGGCTAAGAGTTTGCCATTTGTTCGGAATTGGATATGTCGTTTAGGAGGGACTTGTCCTGCGCGTACGTAGTATGGCATGACGCAAATATAGCAATTTTCCTTGGTGCGAAGCAAACGAGAAAAACGTCAGCGCTATCAGGAAAGCCCGTACGCCCTATGGGGAAATCGCATACCCATGGCAAGCACTTGGAGAAAGTCCTTAGGACATCCTGAGACAGTGCCCCTTCTCTTAGAGATTGGATGCGGGAAGGGGGAGTTCTCGGTATTTATAGCAGAGAAACGCCCCGAATGGCTAATAATAGGCATGGACCGAAAGGCAGAGCGCCTCCAAACCGCAGTGCTTCGGGCGGAAACCCATCGCCTGCCCAATCTATACTTCTGGCATGGGGACGCGCAGACGCTACACTCGGCTTTCGCTCAGGGAGAAGTGCAGGAGATTTGGCTGAACTATCCCGACCCATATCCCAAAGCCCGCCACGCCAAACATCGCTTGATACATCCACGGTTTATCTGGCAATATGAGTGGATTCTGAGTGAAGGAGGGCTCTTGCATATTCGTACCGATGATGAAGGCTTATACTATTATGCGCAGGAACAGCTTCACGCCGCAAGTTGGTCCGTTGAACAAGCAGTACCTCTTTTATTGGATAGAGCTGAAGAAAGCCTGGGTGTAAAAACAGAGTTCTATCTAAAGCGAGGAGGGGTAGTGCGCTATCTCTGTGCTAAGCGCCCTGTTCGGAGGCTTCTGGAATGTTAGTAGGTTCCTCTTCTACGAGGGGGGGTAGGAAGAGCCAACCCGCTTGCCGGATAAACATGGAGGGCGATAAACTTTTCATTCCTTCGACAATAGGGTCAGGATCAGTAAAAAGTGCTATGACATCCGCCTCATACCGCTGCGCTAACTGAAGAAGAAGTTCTACGAGGTTATTTTTTTCCCACACTACTGGAATATAGGAGGAGGGACGAAACTGCTTTTGAATCTTTTTGTGGTAGGATTGTAAGGATTTTTCTATTTTGAGAATGGGAAGTCCTACGACCTCGGACTTAGCTTTTTGAATCACTCGGCGGAGGAAGCTCATACCCACAGGCGACTCATAGTTCTCCTCATAAGCAATCAGAATGCGTCGCCAGTGAATAGCACTTTCAGGAAAGGCTACCAGCATAGGGACAGGTGAATGATAGATGAAGTGCTTGGTATGAAAACCCAAGGCGCCTTCGGTTTGCTCGCTCTCCCCCTTAGCTCCTAAGGCTAAAAGAGCATAGTTACCCGTACACAGGTGGCTGGAGAGCCCTTCGGTGAGAAACTCTCGTTGAGCGTAGATGCGAATACCTCTGCGTTCTTGGGGGGTAATCTCCTTGAAAATAAAATCCCGAAGTTCTTTTTGGGCGTTACGCTCGGCGCGTTCCTCCAGCTCTTCTATGACATGTGCCGAAAGAAACGGCATCCCGCGAGGAAGTTGATACGCATGATATACGACGAGACTGTCTCGGGTATTTCGGCGCAGGCGGATTAGCGCTTGTAAGGCAGCCAGCGACGCTGACCCGAAATCTACGCTTGTAAGGAGCTTACCCATCTCTGCAAATATATGCGGTTTTCCTTGTACCTTTGCGATGCTCTATGGTAGAGTCCCAGACGCCCGAAGGAATGCAACAGCAGGTTTCTTTAGATGAAGACCTGCGCAGCACCCTGTCTGAGATTATCAACTTATCCCGAAGCCCCGAAAGCCTGCGCGCATGGATTAATGAAAAAAGACCACAACTTCAAGAAGTTACTATTTTATTAGAGTACTTGGCGCAGTATCCCTACACCCGCAAATATAACGCTGTTGTACAAGCTTTTCGCCGATATGTAAGCCAAAAGCTATCCGAATGGCGATCCTCCTTGGAGAAAACTTCGCCCCGTGATATAGAACTCTGGGATAAACTTCAGAAGCGCTTTGATGACGTAGTGCTCAAGCTGGAGGGCATGCGCCAGCAGTATGAGTCCAAGTGCAAAGAAAACGCTGAAAAAGCCCGCGCCCTCCTTCAGGAACTAAAAGAAATCGTTCATGGAGAGCAGTTAGATAAAGAGAGGCGCGTGCGCACGATAGCGAAAGAATGGCGCGAGCTACGAGAAGAACTATTGCCCTCAGATGAAAAGGAACTCAAGCCTTCTTTTTACGGCTACATAAAGCAGTTCCGAGAGCTCTACGCTCGTTATCGGGACTTCATAGAAGCCGAGCACAACCAGATTCTCAAGCAGCGTGAGCAGCTTCTTCAGGAGATTCAAAAGCTGTTTCCGCCGGATGGGGCTCAGACTGGGACAGAGTTTTGGCAGCAGCACCGGGATAAACTCGCCCTTCTGCAGCAAGAATGGCAATCCCTGCCCCGTGTGTATGGCAAAGCAGAGCTTGAGATGCTACGGCAATACCGAGCACTGGTCAATCGCTTCAAGGAACTGTATAGCCTGTTCCGTTCCCAGACTTATCAGCGCATCCAGAAAAATCCCATTCTTCAAGAGACCTATCGCCGCAAGCGACAGATCGTAGAGACGCTGCGTCCTTTAGTGACGCAGCAGTTCCGCTCGCTGGAAGAATGGAAGCAAACCCAGCAGCAAGTGCGAAGCTACATCAAAGAATGGCGCACCCTCACCGAGAAGTCCTTGACACAAGATGACTCACGCGAAGTGCGTCGCTTCTATGCCCCGCTCAATCAGCAGTTTAGCGAGCTTTTAGATACTTTTCATGAGAAATCGGAAGGGTTTAGCCAAGAGTATCGCCGCAAACAAATCCAGCGTCTCACCGAAACGGGCAGAAAGCTTATTCAGGAAGTACAGCAGCTTCTGTCCAGAGACCTTACAGAAGCTATCAAACGCTATCGTGCGCAAGCCACTCCTTGGCGACACCGAGCCAAGCGCTTCCTCCGAGAAGCCCCGATTGCCGAAATCCATAGCGAACTACACCAACTCTGGAGCCGTCTCAAGCTCCAATATCAAGCCTATTTAGAGAAACTCAAAGAAAACTTAGAGAAGCGTATATACCTGCTCAATCAACTGGATGAGCTTGGGGAGAATGCTTCTGCGGATAAGCTACAAGAGTTTATCCAGAAGCTCATAGAATATGAACGGGCTGGGGAAGTAGCCTCCGCTCAGAAAGAAAGGCTTCAGATTCGGCAAAATCAGGCTATTCAGCGATTCCTCAAGAAAGCAGGCATAGACGAAGCTACGTTTCAAGATACATGGCTTTCTATGCAGATCGCACAGCAATCGCCCCAGCAAGTACGCAAGAGCGTAGAGTCCCTAAAAGCCCAACTCAATCGGTATCGGCAAGACCTGCAAGGCTACCAAAATACGATGTCCCTTCTTTCACGCAGCAAGGGGAGCGAAGCCCTTCGCCAAGAGCTGGAGCAGAAGATTCAAAATACACAGGCTCAAATTGCCCGCACCCAGGAGATGCTCAAGCGCCTGCAACAGCGTCTCTCTTCGGCGAATGCCCCCTCTTCCTCATCCACCTAAGTTTTACGCAGAACTCCATCACAGCGCCCATCGCAAAGCCACAGGCTTATATTTAGCCGTAGGAAAAAAGCTCCTGATAGAGGCAACCAATAGCCTTCCTGGCGAAGCCTTCCACGCCATCCTGTATCGGGAAGGAGAAAATCTTTCTTTTCTTCCCGCCCATCTTTTGGGAAAAACCTACCCGTTGCCTGCGTGGCAGATAGAGCGGATTAGCGGACAGGAGACTCCGGAGGGACTCATAGCGGTACTCCATCAGCCTAAGCTCTCTTTATGGCAGTCTTCCCCGCCGCCTGCGGTACTGGGTGAAAGACTACAAGACCCCGGGAATGTAGGTACTCTATTGCGTACGATGGAGTGGCTAGGCTACGATACACTCTGGCTAAGCGAAGATAGCGTAGACCCCTTCCACCCCAAAGTGGTACGTGCGAGTATGGGGAGCCTTTTTCGTGCGCATGTGGCGCGCGTATCGGCTTGGGAGGAGCTACTCCGCTCCTATGAAGGCAGAACCGTGGTGGCTGACCTTCAGGGCATTCCAGCCTGGCAAGTTCCCTGGCGCCAATATGATAGCCTATATGTAGGAAGCGAGTCTCACGGCGTTCGCCTTGCGCCTCCGCAGTGGATACGAACGACCATTCCTCCTGCCTCTACTACTCATGCCGAGTCCCTAAATGCGGCTATCGCCGCTGCCTTACTTCTCTACACACGACGAGAAGCTATCGCTGGTAGGCTACATACTTAGCGGCTTCGACGATTTCTTTGACCTTGGGCAGGTAAGCCTCTACCAGCGTAGGAGCATACCCCATCGGTGCATCCGCCCCCGTAATCCGTACAATAGGCGCATCTAAATAATCAAAAGCCCGCCGCTGTACCATAAATGCCACTTCTGCTGCTATGCCGCCCAGCGGCCAAGACTCCTCTACAATAATCATGCGGTTTGTGCGTTGCACCGAACGAATAACCGTGTCATAATCTATAGGACGCAAGCTGCGCAAGTCTATCATCTCCACAGAGATACCCTCTTTTTCCAGGGCTTGCGCTGCTTCTAAAGCGACATGTACCATCTTACCGAAGCTCACTACGGTTACATCCGTACCCGGCTTCTTAATCTCCGCTTGGCCGATGGGAATGAGAAAATCTTCATCCTCTGGCACTTCTCCTTTCATTCCGTACATCAGCTCGGACTCCATGACGATGACGGGGTCGTCGTCCCGAATAGCACTTTTGAGAAGCCCTTTGGCATCGCGAGGGGTGCTGGGGGAGACTACCTTGAGCCCAGGAACATTCGCATACCAGTTCTCAAAGCACTGGGAATGCTGCTGGGCGAGCTGACCCGCCGAACCACTTGGTCCCCGAAAAACAATCGGCACCGAAAACTGCCCTCCACTCATGTGCAGTATTTTGGCAGCATGATTGACGACCTGGTCAATCGCTAAGAGCGCAAAGTTGAAGGTCATGAACTCAATCACAGGACGCAAGCCTACCATGGCTGCACCCACTCCTATCGCCGCAAAGCCTAACTCAGAGATAGGCGTATCTACGACGCGCTGCGGACCAAATTCTGCTAACAATCCCTCACTGACCTTATAGGCGCCATTATATTCGCCGACTTCTTCGCCCATGAGGAAAACCCGCAGGTCTCGCCGCATCTCTTCCCGCAAAGCCGCCCGCAGCGCTTCCCGAAATTGCATAACTGCCATGAGACAAAGATAAGCAAACCTTAGCGGCGCTGGGTGATACCCACCGTACAAACCCAAACCTGCCTTTCGTGGGGCAGCCCCTGCAGCGCTGCCACTAAAGTAGCCCCCGTAGTAAGCACATCATCTACGACCACCACAGGAAAAGGAGGCACTTTCACCCATTCAAACTCTGTTTGAAGAGAGGTCCAGCGCTGTGTGCGAGTTTTGGTAAGCTGGGAAGCTCCACCTGACCGCCGCCAATACCCTTTGAGCACAGGTATTTGCCACACCTCACTAAATCCTTTGGCAACCCACTCCGCCTGATTATAGCCGCGCTGGCGCAAACGCTGAGCCGAGATGGGTACCGCCAAAATCCCTTGGATTGCCCTGAGCGGAATTTCCGTTTCTTGTTGCACGACATGCGCCAGTAGCCGAGCGGCCCGATAGAGCAAATGGGGATTTCCTCGGTATTTAGCGGCTTGTACCCATGCTCGTAGAGGGCTCCCAGCCACGTACCAAAATCCCGATATCACCCCCTGCAATCCAGGCAGATGGGGCGCCAAGCGAAAATAGCCTTCATTCTGAGTAGGAGCTTTCCAGAAAAGCGTCTGCGGTAGCCTAAGCAGACATCCAACGCATACATCCCCTTCGCCCCGTAGCAACGGCGCTCCACAAGAAAAGCAATAGTCGGGAAATATCCATCCCCGTATCAAGGCATTTCTCCCGATTGAATGCGAGCGATTTGCTGGCGATAATAGTCTGCTTTTTCTGGATTCTTAGCGCTAAGGGCTTCATACACCTGAATGGCACGCGGTAAATCCCCTTGGCTCCAATACAGCTTCGCCATCGTCTCCGTATAAATCCGCGGCGTGGCAGGTGCACTTTCACGTACAGGTGCGCTGAGTTCTGGCACTTCTTGCTCCATCGTTACCGAACTACTGCGGGGAAAACTGTGTAGCTTCTCTATGACTTTATCTATAAGGCTCACTGCAGGTGGAGCTACGGGTACATGCGGACGAATAGAACGCTCATCCAAGAGCTTCTTTATGAACTGGCGACGAATATTTCCTAACTCTTGGGAGAAAGTAGCGGGCTTAGCTGAGGCGATGGAAGTATCTACTTTGAGCTCTTTTAGAAAAGATTGCCAACTCTCGGGAAACCCAGGCAGAGCAGCCACCGTAGGGGGTTCTTCTGGCATGGGTAGATGCACACTATCGGACTCTTGGGCTTCCAGTGGGACTAAGGGGCGCAGAGGCGATTCACTGATGAGCACCTCTACCGAAAGCCCAGATGCGGTCTCTGCTGGAGCCGTAGAGGGGGTGGGCAGAGGCTCAGCGGGGGCTTTTGGAGTTTCTTCCTGAGGGAGAATACGACTGCGTTCAGCCTGCAGCGAAACCATCGTCTCTTCTAAGGAGACATATCGGCCTAACAAGCCCCCTGATGGAGGCTCTTCGGCGGGAGAGGAAGCCATCTGCTCGGAAGAAGAAACCGATGTAGATAAAGAGCGCATCGTCTCCTCTAAGGGAACATACTTTCGGAGCAGTCCGCCAGCGGATGACTCCGTCTGGGAAGTGGCAGAGATAGAGGGCTCTGCTGCCTGAGCTTCTGTGGGCTTATCTTCTTTTTCAGCCGCTAAGTGTATAGGGCTCTCTACTTCTTCTAAGGGAACGTAGGCGCGGTGGAGTCCTGCTACGGGCGGCTCTGCCGGAGGAGCAGGAGGGGTCTCTGGAATAGCACCATATTCCCCTGCACTCAGATGCACCGAAGCCATCGTATGCTCCAGCGGGATATACCGCCGATGCAATCCTCGTGTGGACTCAGCGCTAACCGACCCCAGCTCTACAGCCGTGTCTGGTATAGCAGCTACCTTCTCTTCCGACAGCGAGTGGGATGAACGTTCTTCCTCCACAGAAAAGGCGGCTTCCCTTGCCGCTTGAGTGACTGGCTGAGCTTGCGCAGCCTCAAGGGATACAGCGGGTATCTCGGGAGATGCAGGAGATTTCTCAGACTCGACTTTCTCTCGGCCTTTGCCAGGCAACAGCTCAAACTGCAGCAGCATCCGTATAACTGAAGGAGGCAGAGGAGGTTCGCCTCCTCTTTCTTTGAGTAGAGCGGTCACTTCAGACTCTAGTGGAAACCCAGCAGTGGCTTGTACTTTCTCTTTATCACTTTCAGGAAGAGGGGACGGGGCTTTCTCTACTTTGTGCTCCACCGGATGAGAAGCTACTGCTGGTGTAGTTACAGCGGGGGAAATCTCAGCCGGGGCATTCGTGATACTCTCCAGTTCAACTCCACTGCCCATGAAACCCCCGGTTGGCTCTGTACTTTCTGATGCAGGCACACTCTCAGGCTCGGCTATAGGAATGCTCTCAGCCGCCTGAAAAGCAGAGGGCAAGTCTTTCGGTACCGAAGAAGCCTCCGAAGGCTCTTCGCTCGGGAAAGAGGGATGCGCTGCTTCTGCCGCCGTAGGGAGAATAGGAACTTCTATGGTCTCTTCTGGAACTGCTATTTCCGTGGCGGGAGCAAGCTCTTCTGAGAGGGCAGGGGCATGGGAGGCTTCTTTGTTAGGCTCGGAGCCGGTGGAAAAGTATTCAGCGGGAAGGCTCTGGGGAGTAGGAAGAACAGAAGCTGCTGCGGTCTCTTCTAAAACTGGCACCCCTGTAGCAATAGCAGATGCTTCTGAAGGGGGAGAAACGAGGGGGCCTTCTACTTTCGGTTCGGGACGAGTCAAGGAATACTCATCTGCTATGATCCGCTGGCGAAACTGGGCTATAATTTTCTCGGAGAGTCCTCTGTATAAGACTCGGCGTGCGGCTATCCAGCCTTGGAGGGGAGGCCAAAAAGCGGAGGAGAAAGGCATAGCCTCTGGGCCAGAGTCATCAGCGGGCGCTTCTTCTTCCCGAGAAGGTGCGGGCGAGGGGGTTTGAGTTTCGCGGCCCGTCGCCCCCAGACGAGGTGGCGGCGCGACCCGTGGACGCATCTTCTCTTCTAAGAAGAAAGCATAATGCTGCCGAGAAGGAGCGTACAGAGACCCTAAAAACCGATGCTGTGCTGCATGCTCATCTCTCAAATGCGTGGCTAACTTCGCCAGCATCATCCGACCTAATGAAAAATACGGATACTTTTCTAATACGGATTCTACGAGCTTTCTATTTTCGGGAGTAAGCTCTGTACCCGCTTTCATTCGCAGATACAAATCTGCCCACTTCATATCTACCAGTTGGAAAGGGTTTTATTTACAATATCCTGTGCAATGCGGTCAGAAATATCACTAACGAGGGCTTCCTGTACTTGGCTCAGGGGCTGTGCCGCAGGGAAATCCGAGAAGTTCATAAATGTCTGTTCCCAGCGCAGTTCTGGAAAGGCTTCGCTCATGCACCGCACCTCTACAGTGATACTGAGACGATTCTGGGCTGCTTGCTGGCTACCTTGGATAGCCACAGGAGCCACTTTGAAGTCTATGATTCTTCCATAGAGCGTCAAATCCGATTTGCCTGTGCTCAAAATAAGGGAGGATTGAGTGACAAACTTTTGCCGAACAGCCTCAGTAAGCGTTTGTACTAAGGTTGGCACCACCAAAGTAGCCTCATTCGTGAAGGGCATTATCGTTATAGTGCGTACTTGAGGGGGCAGCGCCCCACTGCGAAAAGAATATACACATCCACTTAGTCCCATGCCTCCTATAGCCAGCAGAAGTCTATAGGTCGTGGAGTGCATACTGTTCTATTTTGCGATATAAGGTGCGTTCTGAAATGCCCAGGGCTTGAGCTGCGCGTTTGCGATTACCGTGATGACGGCGTAGGGCTTCTTCTATGAGTCGCCTTTCATTACTCTCCAGCGAAAGGTCCTGAGGCCCTTCAGCCGATGCCAGTGGGGGAGACGGAGTAGAAGAATCAACAGGCAGGCCCATCGTTAGCGAAGCCTTAGGCATTCGGAAGAGGTACTGTCCTATTTCCCGCAGCATTTGCTGGATAACTGTCATATTGTACTGGATATGATGCAAGTCTGCCTCCAACCGCGCCAAATACTCATATAACCCTCCATCCTGAGGGTTACTTGGCTCTCCAGCCCGATGCGGCTTATGAAGCACGGGGAGTAGTTCTTCGTGGCGACGGGGGAAACATGCTCGGAGGGTTTCAGCACTAAGCACTTCGCCTGGATGAAAGAGCATAATCCGCTCTACGAAATGCCGCAGTTCCCGCACATTACCTGGCCATGGATACTCGTACAAAAGGGCAACCGCTTCAGGGGTGAGTTCTACGGATTCTATACCCAGCTCTCGCCGGAACTCATCCGCGAAGAACTCAAAAAGAAGCTCTATATCTCTACCACGCTCGCGCAGCGGAGGAATATGGAGCGTTACGGTGTTGAGTCGGTAGAAAAGGTCTTCGCGGAACTTGCCCTGCTGAATAAGCTGAACGAGATTACGATTCGTAGCGGCGATAATGCGTACGTTGGCTTTTTGGACTTTACTGCTGCCTACTCGGATAAACTCCCCCGTTTCCAGCACCCGAAGCAGTCGGGCTTGGGTATTGAGTGGCATTTCGCCGATTTCGTCTAAGAAGAGAGTACCGCCATCCGCTACCTCAAAGTATCCTTTACGACTCTCATAAGCCGAAGTGAAAGCACCCCGCTCATGTCCAAAGAGCTCGGAGTCCATCGTGCCCTCAGGAATAGCCCCACAGTTGATAGCCAAGAAGACTTTATCGCGTCGCCGACTGAGCTGATGGATCATGTGGGCGAAAATCTCTTTTCCTGTGCCGTTTTCTCCTAAAATGAGCACAGGTACATCGGTAGGGGCGACCCGCATGGCGATTTCTACGGCTTTGAGTAGGGCGGGAGCTTCCCCTATCAGCCGAAACCGACGAGCTACTTCTCGGGGCGAGTCAGGCGGCACCCAGCGCATAGCCAATCAGTGTAACCGCAGAGACTTCGGTAATATGCACTCGTACCTTATCCCCAGGTTCATACCGACGAGAAGCATCCCGCACTACTACAGGCAGCCCGCTAAAAGTCCGCCCCGCCATATCCTCAGGATTACGACGCGCTGCCTTCTCTAAAAGCACTTCATATACTTTACCGATGCGAAGCTGATGATTCTCTAAGCCGATACGCTGGGCTAATGCAATCACTTGTTCTAATCGCGCTTGCTTCACCGATGAAGGCACATCATCTTTATAGCGGCGAGCCGCCAAAGTGCCAGGCCGCTCCGAATACATAAACTGAAACACCGAGTCCCAACGCACTTCTTCCATGAGCCGAAGTGTGTCTTGAAACTCCTCTTCACTCTCCCCACAGAAGCCTACGATAATATCTGTACTTAGTACCGCGTCTGATAAGTAAGTTCGGATGGCAGCTATTCGTTCTTTGTACCAAGCGGCAGTGTAGCCCCGATTCATGCGCTCTAAGACGCTATCACTACCTGATTGCACCGGCAGATGAATATAAGGACTTAGGTTAGGATAAGCAGCGATAGTTTTCAACACTTCGTCCTTCATATCCTTGGGATGCGAAGTGGCAAAGCGAATCCATACTTCGGGTACTGCCTCGGCTACCCGCTGAAGCAGTTCGGCAAAGAGCACCCCATTATCGTTATATGAATCTACATTTTGACCGAGGAGGGTGATTTCTTTGTAGCCTTGGTCGGCCAGCGTGCGGGCTTCTTCTACGATGGACTGCCAAGGTCGGCTGCGTTCCCGCCCCCTTGTGAAAGGCACGATACAAAAAGAGCACATGTTATTACAGCCCCGCATGATAGAGATATAGGCGCTTACTTTATGGGGAGAAAGGCGAAGCGGAGCCACATCGGCATAAGTCTCCTCTCGGGAAAGCAGGGTATGAATCGCTTTATGTCCTTCTTCTACCTGCCGAATCAGCTGGGGCAAATGCCGATAAGAGTCAGGGCCTGCCACCAGGTCCACTACGGGAGCTTCTTCCATGAGTTTTTTGCGCAGGCGCTCCGCCATGCACCCCAGTACACCCACTATCAAGTGACTTCGTTTATGTTTGAGGGATTGGAAGTATTTTAGCCTTTGCCAGATTTTCTCTTCAGCGTGCTCACGGATAGCGCAGGTGTTCAGGAGAACCAGGTCTGCCTCCGCCGGATCCGCGGTGAAACCATAGCCCGTACTCTGCAAAATGCCCGCTACCAGTTCGCTGTCTGCAAAGTTCATTTGGCATCCGTAGGTCTCTATGTAAGCCTTATAGGGCGCTGGCTGAAGCGGCAAGTACCGCTGCCCAAATACCCGCTCATGGGCAAGTGCCATATTTTCACAAAGTTAGGTAAAAATTGCATGCTACTGAGCTTAGGACTGGCCCAACAACCTACCCGGCTCCTTTTAGGACCTGACAGTATCCCCATCCATCTCCATCCTCCAGTAGAGATTGTAGCACCAGCCCCTTCGCCCGAACAGATGGCCGCTATTCGCAAGCAGTGGGCCAACTTCCAGCGCCTGCGCTATAACGTCCATCTTGTTTATCCCTTAGCCAGAGAAGCCGCTCGTATCGTCCGAGAAGTGGATAATGAACGCCAGCGATTAGGCGAGAAAAGCCGAGATTTCCGCCGCTACCGGAAAGCCCTTCGCAAAGAGCTATTTGATAAGTACGAAAATATGCTCAAGGAACTCACGGTTACTCAGGGGATAATCCTCATCAAGCTAATCCATCGGGAAACAGGCATAGATGCTTACTCTCTCGTCAAAGATTATCAGGGAGGCATACAAGCTCGGTTTTGGCAGACGATGGCCCAGCTTTACGGTTCGGACCTAAAACTCACGTATGACCCCCAGAAAGAGCCTCTGATTGAAGCGATTATTGCAGAGATTGAGACGGGGCGAAGTGCAGACTGGGTGATCCAGCAGTATGAAGTGCCGACAGAATGAAACGATGCACATCCCGCACAAACGGACGCCGATGCGTGAAAATAAGTACATGCGTAGCATTTGGATAGATTACTGAGTGAGCGCCGGGTATTCTTTCGGCAAGGAGTTGGGCATGATGGACGGGTACTATCAAGTCAGAGGAACCCGCTAAAACTAAGACGGGCTTCTTAATTCGGCTCAGAAAGGGGCGCCCATCAAAGCGGAATATCTCCTCCGCATCCGCTAACAGTACCTCTAATCGCACACGCTGCAAAGACTTTTTGTACCACTCCAAGAGCTCAGGAGGAAAGGATTCTGTGCCAAAAGCCTGAGGATAAATGAGGTTAGCCACGGTAGCGGGTGGGAACATCCGCAGCGCATAAGGTAAGGCTCGCCCTTGCCACCGCTCCAGCGCTGTGAGCGGCTTATACGCAAAAGTCGCAGCCAAAATCAGACCCGCTACTTTTTCTGAGTAATGCCGTTCTACAAGTTGAGCTAATACGCCTCCCATTGAGTAGCCCAATACCCAAGCTGGTTCGCTCGGAGTGTAATAGTGAATTAGCTCTACGATGTCTTCTATTCGTTGCCGGAAGGTATAAGGTCCGGGCCAGTTCCACGCAGCTCCATAGCCTCGCAAGTCCGGAATGATAAGGCGATAATGCTGAGCCAATACCCCTTCCACGGGGGCAAACATTCCCCCATCTACCGTATAGCCATGCAGGAGCACCAGCCAAGGTCCTCGTACCCCTAGACGCTTATGCGGCAGAAGGTTCTTCATCTTTACGCGGCACAAATATAGAAAGTAAAATGCTTCCTGCCAGCATAAAGATAATAAAGAGGAGCGAAAGCTCAGGGGGGACATGCACACCGAAAAGTCCTTGGAACATTTTGAGTCCTATGCCCACGAGGACAATAGATATGCCATATTCCAAAGCCCAGAAGCGTTCTATCACCGCCGCCAGCAGAAAAAACATAGACCGAAGTCCCATCACTGCTAAAATGTTGGAGCTAAAGAGTACTCCTTCATTTTGGGTAATCGCAAAGGCAGCGGGAATTGAGTCCACAGCAAAGATAAGGTCGGTAATCTCAATCATAAGCAAGGCTAAAGCCAATAGCGTAAAGAATCGCCTTCCCTGTCGTACAATCACGAACTTCCCCTCATGTGGCAGGGTTGTAATTCGCAGGTATCTCGTCATAAGCCTAAGGATAGGGCTTTTGCCCAGGTCGTGCTCTTCATCTTTATTGCTTATGAGGTTTTTCAGCCCAGCCCAGACCAAAAATGCTCCAAAGAGATATAGAAGCCAGTGAAAGTGCTTTATCAAGAATATGCCAGCAAAGATAAATATACCTCGCATGACCATCGCTCCAACGACACCCCAGAAGAGTACTTTATGATAGTGGGACTGTTCTATAGAGAAGTACCGAAAAATAAGCAAAATCACGAAGATATTATCCATGGAGAGCGCATACTCCATAGTGTAAGCAGAGTAGTATTCTATCGCAGCTTCCCAACCGTTCTGGAGATATACATAGACACCGAAGGAAAGTGCGATTATGACGATGATGAGGGATTGCCAGAGAGCCTGCCGAAACGTAATCGCGCGAGGTTGCCGTTGAAAGATACCTAAATCAAAGAAAAGATATATGATGACCAGAATGACAAATACAAGTAGAACTGGATAGTTATCCATGCGTAGCGAGGGTTAGACGGGGTACGAGCAATCCTATGGCATAGCCGATAGCCCATCCTGCGATTATGTCGCTTGGGTAATGCACGCCCATGTAAATGCGTGTGTAGCTATGTAGGAGCACCCAAGGAACCCCTAAAGCATAAACCCAAGGATGCCGAAAGTAGTAGGTATAAGCGGTAAATGTAGCTGCGCTATTGGCTGCGTGACTGGAAGGGAAACTATAGAGTCCTCCTCGGTATTCCTGTATGAGGCGAAGCTGACTTTGTAGATGCGGTTCGTGGGAAGGGCGAAGGCGTTGTATCCATGGCTTGAGGAGTTTGCCTGTAAGGAGGTCAGAAGCCCCCCAAGCTAAGCCCACGGCTATCAGGGGGCGCCAAACCCTCTTACCCCACTTGCGCACCAGTATCCCCACCGCCCATACGTATAAAGGAATCCACAACCATCCTTTCGTTGCGTACCACACTAGGGTATCCCATGGGACATGTCCTGCGAGGTTTAGCTTGAGTAAGAGCCACTCGTCCCAAGCAGAAAGAGTTCGGCTTAACTCCATCGTTACCCCTGTATTTAGACAAAGGTATAAGGTAGGGCTTGTCTAAAAAGGATAACCTACGGCAAATACATATTGTACGCCTGTGGCGCCGAGGGGAAATTGGCGCAGAACCCATCCACTGGCGGGATTGTAGATTTGCTGGGCTACATCTACGCGCACAGCCAGCACACCAAAGTCCCAACGCAGTCCTATTCCACCTCCTATGCCCGGCCATGGCGCATGCCAGAAAATTCCCCGCGCATCCTCAAAGTAGGTAGAGGATATAAACCAGACATTCCCTATGTCTACGAATGGCGCCATTTGCAAACCCCGATATAGGTTCTGCCTAAGTTCTATGTTGAACTCTGCCAGAAGGCTACCCCCTGGAATAAGGAAAAGATTGTCTCCAAAGGCGTATTTCCCAGGTCCTAAGCCGCCAAACTGCCAAGCCCGCATGCTATTCGGTCCTCCTACAAAGAACCGATTCTCAAACGGGAGGTCTAAAGTATAATAGAGTCCTTGCCCTGCGCCTATCCTGCCCCGAAGGTAAAGCTGTTGAGAGGAGAGCAATCTATACCGAAGGCGCCCCTCTACCAGAGCCCGCAGAAAAACCCCATAAGGAAACCGGTTCAGAAAGCGATTATCGCGGTAGGTACTATCCCACTGTGGGAAGGTCATAACCAAAAGGTGTTCCACGAAAAAAGGCAGTACTCCCCCCAGCTCCACCAGAAAGGAAGAGTAATCTCCTTTCTTGGCGATGGGGGAGAAATAGTTTTTGTGGGAGGAGACTTGCCAAGCTATTAGCTGGGTAAGTCGGGGTAAATAGTCTCTCAGGATGAGGCTTCTCACTAAAGGAGAGAGATTGTCTATTTGCTGGGCGAAAGCAGGGGAGAAACGAGTGCTGACAAAAGTCAGACTGAGAGGTGTCCAGATTTGGTCTTCTTGGCGCTGGTCTTTGAACTGATATTGTACTTGGCGGCTCCAGGAAAGCGTAAGATAACGACGCAGAAACTCTATTTGACGGATGTCTTGATAGGAGAGCAGGAGGCTATGGAAGCGGCGCGAAAGGGTCTGAGGCAGAGGGAGGGGTGCGGCTTCGCCTAAGCGGAAAATACCTTCGGGAAAAGTGAGGGATAACTCACCTATGACATTGTACAGAGGCAAGGGCGGCGCACTAAGGCTGGGGCGGAAATAGCTGAGAGCGACTTGTCCCCGCAGACGCAAGGGAGCAGCCCGCCGAAACGGAGAAAGATACGTCCCTCGCACACTGGCACTGGCACCCGGTAGGGATACATTTCCTACCAGCGGCTGGGAAGACTGAAAGCCTTCTATACTAAGTCCCATATCTATCGGAGGCCTCAAAAAAACCTCATAGTTTATATGGACGCTGTCCCCTTCGGGGTTTGATGAAGGACCTACCCACTGTACGACCTCTAATGCTTGCAGGGAACGCTGCGAGGCTTGTACGACTTGATGGTCATAATAAGGGGTTTTTCCATAATACACCTTCCGCAGGAGAATGCGTGGGTCTATGACGGCTTCTGCTCTTTCATCACTGCGTACTTCTATGCCGTGATAGTAGGCCTTCTGCGTAGGCTCGCTATCCGAAGTACGCAAAGTAAGCTGTATCCGACCTGCCACATACCGCTGATATCTTTCTGGAAGGAGCAAGCGTACGCGACAGGAGGGGTATTCCGCTTGCGGAAGTCCTATCCATCGCCGCAGGATATTTTTTTCAGATGCTGGCTGCGCAGACATGCTGGTGGTATCTATTTCCCAAATGAGCTGCGCCAAAGGCAATCCATAATACCCCGACTCTAATAAAATCTCATGTAGCTCTTCTCTAAGTTTGTCTAAACGGCTAAGGTTGTAGGGTTCTCCAATTATCATGTGGTCTGCGAAGAAATCTGCCGCTATTCCTACCATTGCGGGGTCAGGCCCCTCCACATCTATTTCTTGAATATGCCACTGCGGTCCTGGACGAATACGGTATATGACTTCTACTTCCTTCTCAGTGAAGGGACGAATCTGAGGCTGGATAGCGACCTGGAAATACCCTTGCTGCACATATGCCTCCCGTAGTAAAGCCACATCGCGAGTAATGTTGCGATCCAAAAGGAGTGCGGGTGGCTCTCCGATTTTTTCTTGGAGGTTATAGCCCAGGGCGTAAATATAGTAGCGCAGCTTAGGAATGCGACGGAGGGTTCTCCAGAACACATGACGGCTTTCGGTGAGCACTTTTCCTGCCCAGTACAGTTGAAGTCCTGTCCGAATCCCTAAGGCGCGGGCATTACTTCGGGTATAGAGGGGGGGCAGCTCTTCCAGGAGGTTTCCTCGGAAGGAAGGTTCGCGAGCGACGAGCCGTTCGTTGGGGGCTAAGAAGCGTGCGGGGGAGCAGGCTGCCAGAAAGCTAAGCAAAATCCACAGCTCGGCCAGCCGCTGGCGCATGAAAAGTGCCATCCCAGAAACTAAGCTGTCCGTTGACCCAAGTGGCTTGGACTTTTCCGTGCAGAGTGCGCCCCGCCAAAGGCGACCAGCGACACAAGCTGTAATGCTGCGCAGACCCCACAGAAGGGACACGGGTAGAGGCTTGCGCATCAAAAAGTACCCCATCTGCCCAAAAGCCTTCTCGTAACATACCCCGCTGCTGAATATTCCACAAGCGAGCAGGAGCGTGAGCCATCTTCTCTACCCAAAAACTCAGCGATAATCCCCGAGCCTGTCCTATCGTGTATAACCAAGGCAAAAGATATCCGTGCGCAGGTACCCCCGAGGGGGCCTCGTAGTAAGAGCGCATTTTTTCTTCTATCGTGTGGGGGGCGTGGTCAGTGCCTACTACTTCTATCACCCCTTCCTCTAATCCGCGCCAGAGCATTTCCTGGTCTTCTATGCGCTTGAGCGAAGGATTGCATTTGAGGAAGTTGCGATAGCGGGGGAAGTCCTCTTTGCTCCAAGTTAGATACACAGGACAAGTCTCTGCCGATACATGAGCAGGACGATGCCGCAGGAGATTGACCTCTTGAGCGGTAGTAAGGTGGACAATATGCAAGGCGACTTGACTCTCACAGGCCAACTCCAAAAGCCAGCGAGTGCTTTCTATGCAAGCCTCAGGCGGACGCAAGCGATAATGTAAATCAGGTACCTTTTCCCAGGTAGCACTGGGGTATTGGCGCTGGGCGGCTTGAATCAGCGACTCCTTCTCACTATGAAAGACTAAGCGCACAGGGCTTTCACGCACTAATCTATGCAGTATCTTCTCATCTGTAAGCAGCAGTTCTCCTGTGGAAGAAGCTAAGAATATCTTCACGCCGGGCACTGCCTTAGGCGAAAGTCGATGGATTTCCTTTATATTGTCAGAGGTAGCCCCGAAGTAGAAGGCATAGTTAGTCCAGCAGCGGTTTTGCGCCAAGTGCATTTTCGCTTCCCAGCGTTCTTGGGTAGTGGTGGGGGGAGAGGTATTAGGCATGTCAAAGATAGTCGTAACCCCCCCTGCCAGCGCCGCCCTACTCTCTGTATAGAGATTGCCCTTGTGAGTAAGCCCAGGCTCGCGAAAATGCACATGCGTATCTATGAGCCCAGGGAGAAGGTACATGCCTTTTGCTCGTACTTCTTTACCTACGGCTTTATCGGGCACTACTCCTAATGCCTGCCAGCGTCCTTCCTTTATCCACGCATCTCCTTCCCGTTCTCCCTCAGGTAGAAGCATCCGCACTTCACGCAGAATCCAATTCATTCCCGCCAAAGAAGGGAAGTATCTCCATAGCTCAGAAACCGAAACCCTTGCTCTAAGGCATAGCGATATACCTTTTGTATTCCTTCCAGCCCTATGAAGGCTTGCACTAAGGCAAGAAGCGTACTGCCTGGCAAATGAAAGTTCGTGATGAGCCCGCGCACGAGCTTGAAGGGGTAGCCGGGCAAGACATAGAGAGCAGTAGTGCCCCGCACTGGGGCAGGTAAAGCCGCAAGCGCTTGACTCGCAGGCATATCAGAAGCCAAGTCCTTCCAGGGGAACTTCGGGACTTGGATTACATTCTGCCCTTGAAGACGCAGCACACCTAACCAGTACAAACTCTCTATTACCCGCAAACTGGTAGTACCTACGCATACGATTGGACCCGAAGCCTTACGCAGCGCCATGAGCGTATGCAGAGGTACATAAAACCACTCTTCTCCTACCTCATGCTCTTCGGGGACTTCCATTCGCTGTATGGGCAAGAAAGTGCCTATTCCCACATGCAGAGTAACAGGATAGAGCATGATGCCTTTTCGTTGCAGACTCTCCAAGACCGCTTGGGTGAAGTGCAAACCCGCCGTGGGGGCCGCCACCGACCCCGGCAACCGCGCAAAGAAAGTCTGATACCGCTCCCTATCCTCAGAAGAGGCTTCTCGCTCTACATAGGGGGGAAGTGGCACCTCACCCAACCTCTCCAGCACTTGAAGGGCAGAGAGCTGCGGTGGCGACCAACTCACCTCAAAAAGCCCTTCCCGCTCATTCGCTTCTCCCACCCAGTGCACCTTCAAATGAACCCCTGCCTCTTCCCATACAAGCGCTTCCCCCTTCCGCCAAAACTTACCTGGACGAAATAACCCCCTCCACCGCTGGGGCGAGCCTTGATTCCATCCTCCCTCCTCTATCCGAGTCAAAAGAAACTCCCGATTACCCTGCCGCAGCCGAGCAGGAACGACCTTGCTGTCGTTGTAAATCAGTAGAGCACCTTCAGGCAAATACTGAGCTAAGTGGAGAAATGTACTTTCTGTGATATTCCCCTGTGCATATATGAGCAGGCGAGCCTGGTCTCGTTCGGTTAGAGGATGTTGGGCGATTCGGTCAGGGGGCAACTCGTAGGACCACAACATATCGCCAAAGTTAGCGGTTTAGTGCGTGCTACCTTTGCAGGTATTATGCCTTTCTGGCACGAGCAGCTTGACCGCTGGCAGCAAGCCTGGCGTAATGAGGGTCTGCCAGCACTACCACGCGTTTCCCTCACTCCCCCTGACCGCCAAGGCATCCTTACCTTCAATATCTTTCCCCTTCTCTCACACTTCCGAGGTAACGCCCAGGCAGCCGCCGAAGCCGTACTGCGCCCCATACCTCACATCCAGCACAGCGAAGTCATCAAAGGCTTCCTCAACCTCCACTTCAGCGTAGAGTTCTGGCGGGATTTCCTAACTGCTGTATTGGAAAGGGCAGAGCAAGGCTATACCCGAACCGCCATAGCCCAGCAGGAACATCTCATGATAGAGTACCCCTCCCCTAACACCAATAAGCCTCTGCACTTAGGGCATTTACGCAACCTGTGCATGGGTGAATCTGTGAGTCGTTTATGGGAACGATTAGGTGCTCGAGTCGTCCGAGCCAATCTCGTTAATGACCGCGGGATTCACATCAGCAAGTCCATGCTGGGCTGGAAGAAGTTTTTCGCACCTCTCACCCCCGAAACAGCCCGTAAAAAGGGTGATCATTTTGTTGGAGACTGCTACGTAGCGTTTGAGAAAGCCTACAAGGAACAAGTAGATGCGCTCTTAGCCCAGGGAATGCCTGAGAGCGAAGCCCTTATACAAGCCCCTCTTTTTCAGGAGGCCCAACATTTGCTGCGCCTTTGGGAGAAGGGCGACCCAGAGACCCTCCACCTCTGGAAAACGATGAATGACTGGGTCTATGCCGGTTTTGACGCTACCTTTGCTCGGCTCGGTATCCGATTTGATAAAGTCTATTATGAATCTCAAACATACACCGAAGGCAAAAAAATCGTAGAGCAGGGCCTACAAGCAGGGCTATTTTACAGGGCAGAGGACGGCTCTGCATGGGCAGACCTTTCAGCAGAAGGACTGGGACAAAAAATCCTCCTGCGCCGTGATGGGACCTCAGTCTATATCACCCAGGACTTGGGGACAGCCGACCTCAAATTCCGAGATTATCCTACCCTCACCCGCTCCGTATATGTAATCGGAAATGAACAAGACCATCATATGCGGGTGCTGATTGCCCTTCTGCGGAGGTTAGGGCGCACATGGGCTGATAAAGTCTATCATCTCTCCTATGGCATGGTAGAACTACCTACGGGTCGCATGAAAACAAGAGAGGGCACAGTCGTGGATGCGGATGACCTTTTAGAAGAAATGCATGCCCGAGCCTACGAGCTAACCGACCCTAATCTGCCAGAGGAGGAGCGTCATGCCATCGCCGAAGCAGTCGGGCAAGGAGCCCTGCGCTTCTACCTCCTGCGTACAGACCCCAGCAAGAATATCGTATTTGACCCGGCGGAGTCCATAGACCTGAAGGGCTTTACAGGGCCTTTCCTGCAATATGGCTATGTACGCGCTCAACGACTTTACGAGAAAGCCACCCAGAGTCATCTGCCTCCGAACCCTTCTCCATATGCGGAGACACTTCACCCTATTGAGGAGAGTCTCTTACAGCAGCTATATGCCCTACCTTCCTTCTTAGAAAGTGCCGCTACTACCTATAATCCTGCCCTCTTGGCTCATTATGGGTATGAACTGACACGCCGATTTAATGAACTCTACCAAAACCTACCAGTACTCCATGCTGAAAAGGCAGTAGGTGCTTTCCGATTGATGCTTGTCGTCGCCTACCAAAAGGCAATAGGGGCGGTTTTAGAGGCACTGGCTATACCCCTGCCCGCCAAAATGTAGTCCTTCAAAACTTAATATCAATCTTCTCACGCAGGGCAGCGTAGAGGTTTCTTCTTTCTATATCCCCTTCCCTTTCATAGGCCTGCTCCAAATGCCGAATAAGCCGAAGAACAAGATAAGGAGGTGAGAGTGGTGTGTAATGAGCGAGGTTTTCAGAGAGGCCCATTTGTCCTAACAGAGCCTTGAGCTGGGAGGGAAGAAGCAGAAAGCCATGCTGATAAGGGTCTATGTAAAAATGAAGATTCCCATCAAAGTAGCGCACTAAATACCGCGTATTAATCTGGATAAGGCTCACACTGAGCCCAAGCTCTGAGGTTACTAAGTAGTACAGCGTACTCAACGAGAAGCTATTCCCCCGGCGCGTTTCCAGCACATGATGAAGGAAAAAATACCGAGAAGCCTGAGACTGAACTTTCTCGGCTTGGAATCGCTCATGTAGGAATAGATGCTGATTGATGGTGAGGATTTTCTCAATTGGTTCGCTCTGTTGGGGTAGTTGAAGCCAAGTGGTATGCACGAGTCGCCGGTACGCTGCCACATAACGGCTTACCTCCAACGAAGGATACCGCAACTGTGCTACATACATCAGGGCAGGAAATAGAGGCTGTTCGGGCTTGAGGCGCCACTCGTATAGGTTTTTCCCCACCCATTCTAACTGAATAGCCTCTAAAAGTTCCTCTATGCGCTGACGTAAAGCAGGGTCTTGAGTCTCCCACCAATACTGCTCTAATAGCGGTACTGCTTCTTTGCCTGCTTCTATGAGAGCTTCTTGGATATGGGCTTGAATCTCTGGGTCGGGATCATCCAGAAGAGACATAATTGCACGAAGCTGCTCAGAAGGCATGAACGAATATACGATTTTCACTACCTTAGGCGATGTGTCGCGCTATGACTTGGTAGTTGTGGGGGGAGGTGCCGCAGGATTTGCGGCTGCGATGCGCGCGATGGACCTGCATAAGAAAGTCTTGCTCATAGAGCGCAATCGCATAGGTGGTAATGCCGTGTTCAACGGCGCTCTTTCCTCTAAGACTTGGTGGGAACTCTCGCGCGATTTTGATAAACTCTTTCTTACCGACAGAGGCTATCAAGTAAAGGAATACAACTACTCTTTCTCGGAGTTTCGGGAGATTGTACGACAAGCCACAGAAGAGCGACACGCCCAAATGCTGCGCCAACTTCACTACTACGAGCAGCAGAGAGTGTTGGAAGTCGTGTATGGTCGTGCTGAGTTTGCTGATGCTCGCTCTATGTGGGTTTATCCCCAGAAAGGAAGCCCCTTTCGGGTAGAGGCTCCTCATTTTCTTTTAGCAACAGGTAGCCGACCGCGCCTCCTCCCGAATCTCCCCATAGACGGCAAGAGAGTCTTCACCAGCGACCATATAGATCAGTTAGAAGAGTTTCCCCGAGAACTCCTCATCATTGGCTCTGGGGTTATAGGGTGTGAGTTTGCCACGATTTTCTCCACTTTTCCCAACCTGCGCGTGACGATGATTGAGAAAGCGGCTCGTATCTTACCCTACGAAGATGAGGACATCTCTCAGGTCATCATGCGAAACCTCTCTGAATGCAACGTACGCTTTTTCACTGAGTCGCAGCTCAAAGACATCAAGGTTACTGACGACGGCATCTGGTACAAGGTACAGCGCAAAGATGGTAAGGTTTGGGAGGAGTATGCTACGCATGCATTAGTTGCCGTAGGACGCATTCCTAATAGTGAAGGTTTGGGCTTGGATAAAGCAGGCGTGGAAGTAGAGCCCTCTGGACAAGTACCCACCGAGCAGACCCAGACTAACGTGCCATACATTTATGCAGTAGGGGATTTAGACACGCAGCGCGCAGGCTTCGTGAATGTAGCTGAGCAGGAAGGGCGCTATGCCGTAGAGCGCATGTTCGGCAAAGTGCGCCGTCCTTTGGAGTACGACCACCTTTCCTGGATCATGTTTCTGCGCCCGGAAGTCGCAGGCGTCGGACTCAACGAACAGCAAGCACGCGCCGAAGGTTATGCCTATCGTGTGATTCGCTACAGCTACGACCTCACTGCGCGTGGCATCGCCATGCGCACCCGCCGTAGTTTCTTCAAACTCATTACCACGGATGAACCCGACCCTTATATCTTAGGCTGCCGAGCCGTAGGCCCCCAAGCCTCCAGCATTATTGGGCTCGTGGCAATGATGATACGCTTCTCTCGCAGACTTAGTGATCTGACGACTATTCTCCAGCCGCATCCTTCGCTTACGGAGGGCATTCAAGAAGCGGCGCGCGCCCTGCTGGGTGAGGCTATCTTTAGGCCTGAGATGCATGCTGAATGAGTAGTTGGACTAAACTCCTACTCCAAGGGCGGTACGTATGGCTGGGGCTGGCCTTCGTTGGCTCCCTCTACATGGCAGAACAAGCCCGCCACGTCCAAATCCTACAAGATTTCGTCAAAGTCATCCCCCAAGACGACCCTGATTACCTTGCTTATCAGCGCTTCCAGAAAGAGTTTGGGGAGGACGCGGCGACGCTGTTTATAGGGATTACCGTTCCTTCTGCCAGTCCCGCTGCATTTTGGAGAAGTCTCCAGCATCTATGCGATACCCTGAAGACCTTTCCAGGCCTCAAGAATGTCTTGGGTGTCCCCACAGCTCCCCAACTGATTTGGGATAAGGAGCAGTTCCGCACAACTACCCTATCCTTACCCACAGACTCCGCGCAGTGGGCTCTCCTGCGCCAATATCATCCCCTCTACCAAGGCATCCTCTGGGAAAAAAACGGCAGTAGTACTATTCTCATTCTTACCTTAGACTCTGCGGCTCTTCACTCCGCCCAGAAGCACCTCCTCATCCAGCAAGTAGAAGGCCTCTGCCAAAACTGGGCTAATACCCAAGGCGTAGAAGTCCATTTCTCTGGCGTGCCTTACCTGCGTCACTACATTTCGGAGATTATCCTGCATGAACTCTGGATTTTCGTAGGACTATCGCTGCTTCTGACAGTATTGGCGCTGCTGGCGTACTTCCGCAGTTGGTATGCGGCAATTTTTCCCGTAATACTCCTGGGTTTAGCCTCTCTCTGGACAGTAGGAACGATGGGGATTTACGGATACCGTATGAGCCTTCTCACAGCGCTCCTGCCCCCAGTGATAATTATTTTAGGAATACCCCCCGCTATCTACATGCTCTCTGAATATCACCGCCTCTATGTAGCGAAAGGCAACAAAGTCGCCGCTATACGAGAAATGCTCAGCCAACTGGGTCTGGTAACCTTCATGATTCATGCAAACACCGCTTTGGGTTTCCTCACACTATACCTCACAAACGTTGTGCCCCTTCAAGAGTTTGGACTGGTAGCTTTCTGGGGCACGATTGCGACTTACTTTCTTACGATTCTGCTCGTGCCTTCGCTCTTTATGATTCTACCTGAGCCGCAGGAGAAAAACCTACGCCACCTCTATCACCCAGGCATAAGCAAGGCAGTGCGCTGGATTGGACACATCGTGGAGCAGCGGCGACCATGGATTTATGCCCTCACGGGAATAGGGCTGCTTGTAGCTGTAGGAGGCATACTCCGCTTGCGTGCTGTCTCATATATGGCTGATGACCTTCCCCAAGGCGGGAAAGTGATTCGTGACCAGCGCTTCTTTGAGGAGCGATATGGAGGCATGCTGCCTTTTGAGATTGTGTTAGAGACGAGGCAGCCTCGAGGCCTGCGCAAGCCTGGGCTTATGCGAGCCCTCTCTGCTTTACAAGACAGCTTGTCCCGCTATCCTGAACTTTCCCGCAGTCTGAGCCTCTCTGACCTTATCAAGGGCGCTCGTCAAGCCTTCTGGGGCGGCTCACCCTCCGCCTATGCCCCCCCCCAACCCGAAGAGCTACCTACCCTTCTGCGTTCCCTGCGCACCGCTTCAGCAGGACTGCTACCGATGGGCAGTTTAGTAGATACTGCCTTTCAGCGCACCCGTATTTCGGCTCTTATCCGAGATATTGGCTCCGCAGATATGCCCGCCCTCCTCCAGCGCATCCATGAAGATATTCAAGCCACCTTCGGTGAAGAAGCCCAAAACGTACGCATCACCGGTACCACCGTCATTTTCCTCAAAGCCATAGACTACCTCATAGATAACCTCATCTGGAGCCTCATCGCCACCTTCCTTTTAGTAGCCGTTCAGATGTTTCTCTTGTACGGCTCCTTTCGCATCATGCTGATTAGTATGGGCGTCAATCTCTTACCGCTTCTCTTCGTAGCGGGGCTTATGGGATATATCTCTATGCCCATCAAACCCTCCACTGCCCTTATCTACGAAATCGCCTTTGGGATTATCGTGGATAGTGCCATACACTTTCTCAGTTCATACCAATGGTTCTATCGTAAGCACCCTCTGCCTGTGCGAGCCGCAGTAGTGAGCATTCACCACACAGGTGCGCTTATTGCCTACACCTCCTTCGTGCTACTGATGGGGTTTGCTATTTTTATATTCTCCTCTTTCGGAGGGACGAAGGCCCTGGGCATACTTACCTCTCTCTCCCTACTGATTGGACTCTTCTCTAACCTCTTCCTCCTGCCTGCCCTCCTGATAACCTTCCGTCAGTCCAGCGAAGGCACGGTCAGGAAAGCGTGGCGACACTTACGGAAGCGTAAGGCAGCGGGTAAGCTTTGAGGAACTCTCGGATTTCCTCTTTGAGCCGTAGGAGATAAGCCTCGTCTGAAAGGTGGCTTAGCGCCTGGTCTATCCAACGCGCTACTTGCTGAAACTCTGCCTCCGTAAAGCCCCGCGTGGTCAGCGCAGGCGTACCCAACCGAATCCCACTGGACACTAAAGGCGGCTGAGGGTCATAAGGAATGAGATTCTTATTCACAGTGATACCTGCTTTTTCCAGCCCCTGCTCTGCGGCTTTCCCAGTGATGCCTTTATTCCGCAAGTCTATAAGGACGATATGATTGTCCGTGCCGCCCGTAAGCACCGTATAACCCAACCCTTGCAGTTCTCGGGCGAGAGTCTGTGCATTCCGAATCACCTGCTGGCTGTAACTACGAAAAGAGGGTTGTAGCGCTTCTCCGAAAGCCACTGCTTTCGCAGCAATAGAATGCATATGAGGCCCTCCCTGGATGCCTGGGAAAAGCCCACTCTCTAAGAGCGCGCTGAGTTTGCGGGGCTTGCCAGAAGCAGTAGGCACTTCCAAGTCTTTGCCTATCATGATGATACCGCCCCGAGGGCCTCGCAGTGTCTTATGCGTCGTACTGGTAACTACATGCACATGGGGTAAAGGATCATTCAATAAGTCAGAGGCGATTAGCCCTGCGGGATGGGCAATATCCGCTACTAAGTAAGCCCCCACTTCATCTGCGATACGGCGCAGCGTAGCCCAATCCCAATCTCGGGGATAACTGCTCGCTCCTGTCATCAGCACCTTAGGGCGAAACTCACGCGCTATGTCCCGAATCTGGTCATAATCCAAACGATAGGTATCAGGACGCACCCCATAATGGCGAATCGTGTAGAGCTTACCTGAAGAGTTGAGGGGGCTTCCGTGGGTAAGGTGCCCTCCATGCGCCAGCTCAAAGCTAAGCATCTTATCCCCTAGCTGGAGAAGGGTCAGGAGAACCGCCGCATTCGCTTGCGCACCCGAATGAGGCTGAACATTTACCCAGACTGCTCCGAAAAGCTGCTTGAGCCGTTCCTGCGCCACTCTCTCTACCTCATCCACAAACTCACAGCCGCCATAGTAGCGCTTACCAGGAAGCCCTTCAGCATACTTATTATTGAGGACAGAGCCTAAGGCTGCCAACACAGAAGGGCTGGCATAGTTCTCAGACGCAATCAGTTCTAAACCTTCCTCTTGGCGGCGACGCTCTGCTTCTATCCACTGGAAAACGATGTCCTGCATGCTACAAATCTAATGAATTGTAGCTTAGGGGCATGCGCGGTTGGCTACTAATACTGCTTTTAGGGGTGGTAGGTGTAGCTGCTTGGCTGATTATGGAAAAAGTTCGGCATCAGCCCAGCGAAAGTCTCCCTTCCTCTGAAGTTAGCACTTCCCCAGAGCGTTCCTTTCCTGCTGAGTCAGAAATCCCTCCGTCAGAGTCTTCTTCGCCTATGCAGCCCAAGGAGGCTTCACCTCCTCCAGCTAATGCACCCAAACCTTCAAAGAGCTTCTCTAAGCTCACCTTAGAAGCTGCCTATCCCACTACTTCCAGCGGCTGCCAGATCGTGCGACATACTTATTATGCGCTATGCTATGATGAAGAACATGAGCAGCCTCGTTGGACAGTTCATATTCTGGAAGGGGCTAATCTCAAGAAGGGCAAACTGCGCCGTACGCAGGACTTTCGGCCTGACCCCGCTGTGCGCACAGGTTCTGCCGAGCTTTCCGATTACAAGCGTTCGGGGTATGATCGCGGACATCTGGTGCCTGCCGCTGACTTCAAGTGGGATGAAACAGGCATGAGCGAGACCTTTTTCCTCTCCAACATGAGCCCCCAACTCCATGAGTTCAACGCTGGCATTTGGGAGGAAGTAGAAAGCACTGTACGCGCTTGGGCGAAGCGCTACGGCAAGCTCGTCGTTTATACAGGTCCTCTGCTGAATAAGATTCGGGGAAAAATCGGAAAGAGCCGAGTAAGCATTCCCGAAGCCTTCTATAAAGTTGTCTATCGCGTAGAGGGGCAAACTGTCACGCATGCAGTAGGCTTCATCGTGCCGCACAAACCTTACCAGCGAGAGCCTACGGATTTTTTAGTGAGTGTAGATTCGGTAGAGAAAATAACAAGCATAGACTTTTTCCCGCTGCTTCCCGACGAGCTGGAAGAGAAAATGGAGCGTCGCGTAGACCGCTCTGTCTGGCAGAGCCTTCCCCAGCGCTAACTTTGCCTTTACATGCCTATTCACCCCGCTCATACTCCCCAGCAGAAAGCCGATTTCTTGGAAGTACCTCGCCAGCTCTATGCTGATGACCCTAACTGGGTAGGTCCACTGGACTTAGAACTCAAGCGTCTATTCAGCCCTCAGCATAATCCACATTTTGCAGAGGGCGAAGCACAATGGTGGGTAGCCTATGGCCCTAATGGTAAGCTACTGGGGCGCATAGCTGCTTTCATCTACTATCCGAAGGTTCGCCGTTATGCGGTGCCAACGGGCGGGATAGGTTTTTTTGAGAGTGTAGAAGATTATGCGGTAGCAGAGGGGCTTCTCGCGCAGGCGCAAAGCTGGCTCGCCGCACGCGGCATGCAAGCCGCTGACGCATGCATCAACTTCGGCGAAAATGACCGCTTCTGGGGCGTCTTGATAGACGGTTTTGACAGTCCCCCTTCCTACGGCATGCCCTACAACAAGCCCTATTATGCCGACTATCTCACTCGGTACGGGTTTGAAGTGTATTTCAAGCAAGAGTCGCGAGAGTTAGACCTGCGTCAGACTCCCGAGCGTATCATCCGTATCGCCCAAAGAGCCGCCCAAAAAGAAGGGGTTTCATTTAGCTATCCCTCCCTTACCCACCTCTCTAAGTATTTGCGTGATTTTCAGACGATATACAACGATGCATGGCAGTTCCATGAGCATTTCGTCCCTCTTACCGACGAAAGGCTCAAGGTTATAGCAGAGGGACTGAGACCTATTCTCATGGAGGAAATGATTTTTTTTGCGTATGTGGAAGGGGAACCGGCGGGGGTTATCGTAGCTATTCCGGATTTGAATCAGATTTTTCGGCCTTGGCGAGGTCGTCCGTCTCTATGGCAGCTTCTACTTTTTCTCTGGCGCAAACGAAATAAGTACGCTTGGTATCGCAAAAAAGGTATCTTGACTCGCGCTCGGGTCATGCTTATGGGCGTGCGACCTAAGTATCAGCGCAGAGGACTGGAGTCGGCATTAGCTTACCTGCCTATAGCGCCTGTGATACCTATGGGCATCACCCATGCAGAACTAAGTTGGGTGGGCGACTTCAATCCCGCTATGCTGGCTGTGCTGGAAGCTACCAATGCTCGACTCAGTAAGATACATGCTACCTTCCGCTACTATTTCACTCCGCAGGCGCGCCTTCAAGCCGCCCAGCGTCAGAATATTATCACTCGTACTTTCTGAAAAGTTTCGTACCTTTGCCGCTCGTTATATGCCCACGATACAGCAGCTCATACGGCTTGGCCGCAAGCCAAAGAAGCGCAAAAGCAAATCCCCTGCGCTGAAAGCTTGCCCTCAGCGTCGCGGGACTTGCACGAAAGTCTATACCACTACGCCCAAGAAGCCCAACTCCGCTCTGCGTAAGGTAGCCAAGGTTCGCTTGACCAGCGGATATGAAATCATCGCCTACATTCCCGGCGAAGGACATAATCTCCAAGAACACTCGGTAGTACTGGTACGGGGTGGTCGTGTGAAAGACCTACCGGGTGTCCGTTATCATATTGTCCGCGGTGCTTTAGAGTGTGCAGGTGTAGATAAGCGCCGGCAGGGACGTTCGCTCTATGGGGCGAAGCGTCCCAAGAAAGGTGCGGCTGCACCCGCCGCAAAAGGAGGCAAACCCGCAGCTCCCCAAAAAGGAGGTAAAAAATGAGAAAAGGACACCCTAAGCCTCGGACTATCCTCCCAGACCCTCGCTTTAAGAGTGAGCTTGTCGCTCGCTTCGCCAATAAGCTCATGCGGGAGGGGAAGAAAACGAAAGCCTATCAGATTTTATACACGGCGATGGAACTAATCGCCCAAAAAACCTCTCAGAATCCTCTGGAAATCTTTCAAGCGGCGATTAATAATGGTATGCCGCATTTAGAGGTGCGTCCCAGGCGAGTAGGCGGGGCTACGCTTCAGATTCCCATGGAGCCGCGTCCAGAGCGCAAGCTCTCGCTTTCCATGCGATGGATCATAGAAGCTGCACGCAAGCGCACTGAACGCACGATGGCCCAGCGCCTCGCCGCTGAGCTTATCGCTGCTTCCATGAATGAAGGCGCTGCCATCAAAAAGCGCGATGAGGTGCATCGCATGGCAGAAGCCAACAAAGCCTTTGCTCACTTCCGATTCTAAGGACCTATGCCGATAGACCCTAATGTACCCTTGGAGCGCTGCCGTAATATTGGTATTGCAGCGCACATTGATGCAGGTAAAACGACGACAACGGAACGGATTCTCTTTTACACAGGGCTCACCCATAAACTCGGAGAAGTCCATGAAGGCACTGCTACCATGGACTATATGCCTCAAGAGCGTGAGCGCGGGATTACCATCACCGCCGCAGCTACCACCACCTACTGGAACTGGAACGACCAGAAATACCGCATCAACATCATAGACACGCCAGGTCACGTTGACTTTACCGTAGAAGTAGAGCGTTCTATGCGGGTGCTGGATGGAGCGATAGCGGTTTTCTGTGGGGTGGCTGGCGTTCAGCCTCAGTCCGAAACCGTCTGGCGCCAAGCAAATCGCTATAAAGTCCCTCGCCTCTGTTTCGTCAATAAGATGGACCGAGCTGGAGCGAACTTTTTCGGCGTCGTAGAGCAAATCCAAGAGCGCCTTGGCGCAAAAGCCGTCCCCATCCAAGTGCCCATCGGTGCAGAGGATCAGTTCCGAGGTGTCGTAGACCTTATTACTTTAGAAGCCAAAATCTGGAATGAAGAGGACTATGGCATGACCTATCAAGTCGTGCCTATCCCTGAGGAGCTCAGACCCGACGTAGAAAAATGGCGGGGCTTTCTCTTGGAGACGGTGGCGGAGTACGATGATGTCCTGCTGGAGAAATATCTAACAGACCCTTCTACCATCACGCCCGCTGAAATTCGCTCCGCCCTCCGTAAAGGCACCTTGAAGATGGAACTTTTCCCTGTGCTGGCAGGCTCCGCCTTCAAGAATAAAGGCGTACAGGCGGTTCTGGATGCAGTTTGTGCTTTTCTTCCTTCTCCTATAGACCTACCTCCTGTGGAGGGTATTCACCCCAAGACAGAAGAGCCTGAGACTCGTCCCCCCGACCCTAAGGCGCCTTTCGCTGCCTTGGCTTTCAAAATCATCACAGACCCGTTCGTAGGAAAGCTCACTTTCATCCGAGTGTATTCAGGTACGCTTCAATCAGGTTCTTATGTCATCAACACCCGCACAGGTCAAAAAGAAAGAATCAGCCGTCTCATCCAAATGCACGCTAACAAGCAGAATCTGATAGAGGAAGTTTCGGCGGGAGATATTGCGGCGGTGGTCGGTGTGCGCGAGGTGCGTACCGGAGATACCCTCTGCGACGAAGCCCATCCTATCGCTTTAGAATCCATTCACTTCCCTGAGCCTGTCATCCAAAAAGCAGTAGAACCCAAAACCCAAGCCGACTCTGATAAGCTCTCTATCGCACTTTCCAAGCTCTCTGAAGAGGACCCGACTTTTCGCTACTGGGTAGATGAGGAGTCGCTCCAGACTATCGTCGCAGGCATGGGCGAACTGCATTTGGAAATCATCGTAGACCGCCTCAAACGAGAGTTCAAAGTAGAAGTCAATGAAGGCGAACCCCAAGTAGCTTACCGTGAAACTATCACTACCTCCGTCACGCATCGTGAGCTATTCAAGAAGCAAACAGGCGGTAGAGGTAAGTATGCCGATGTCGTGATAGAGTTTTCCCCGCTGGAGAATGGGCATTTTGAGTTCATCAATGAGATTAAAGGTGGGGTGATTCCCAGAGAGTTCATTCCTGCGGTAGAGAAAGGCATTCGTCAAGCGATGAATGATGGGATAGTGGCAGGCTATCCTGCTACGGGTATCAAAGCCCGCCTTTTTGATGGGGGCTTCCATGAAGTGGACTCGGATAGCTTGTCGTTTGAGATTGCAGCGCGGTATGCTTTCCGAGAAGGCTGCCGTAAAGCTAATCCCATCATTTTAGAGCCTATTATGAAAGTGGAGGTAGAAACTCCAGAGGAGTACATGGGCGGAATCGTAGGCGATCTCAATCGTCGTCGGGGTCAAATCACAGGTATGGGCGCACGCGGTGGTATGCAAATCGTAACCGCACTCGTACCTCTCAAAGAACTTTTCGGCTATGTAACCCAGCTTCGCACGCTCTCTTCAGGACGCGCTTATGCCGTCATGGAGTTCTCTCATTACCAGCCCGTACCTCCTCACATCCAAGAACAGATCATCGCTCAATCCAAAGGCGTAAAAGTCAAAGAATCTGTATAGGTTATGACCAACCTGCAGCGAATTCGCATTAAGCTCAAGTCGTATGACCATGCGCTGATAGACAGAGCCGCAGAGCGCATTGTCAAAGTCGTGAAAAACGCAGGCGCCGTAGTCAAGGGGCCTATTCCTCTACCCACAGAAAAGATGCTCGTTACCGTCAATCGTTCCCCCCATGTCAATAAAGAATCCCGCGAGCAGTTCCAAATCAAATACCACCGGCGTCTGATAGATATTTACAATAATCTACGTGAAGTCGTAGATGAAATCTCCAAAGTAGACCTGCCAGAAGGCGTAGAAGTAGAGATTAAGTGAGGGTATGCTGGGGCTTCTGGGAAGGAAAATTGGCATGACTACTTACTTCATGCCGGAAGGGGATGTGGGATGCACGGTGATTCAAGCAGGGCCTTGCCCTATTGTGAATATTCGCACGCTAGAGAGAGACGGCTATATGGCTTTGCAGTTAGGCTTTGAGCCGATAAAGCCCTCCCGACTGAATAAACCCTTGCTAAGCTACTTCAAAAAGCAAGGGGTGGAACCTCTACGAATCCTGCGAGAGTTTCGCTTGCCCCAAGTAAATGACTATCAGATAGGGCAAGTATTAGATGTGCGCCTCTTCTCGGAAGGAGATGTTATATCGGTTACGGGATGGACGAAGGGACGCGGTTTTACAGGCGTAGTCAAGCGCCATAACTTCCGCGGGGTAGGCGGACGCACCCACGGCCAGCACAATCGCGAGCGCCATCCCGGCTCCATGGGCTCTAATACCTTCCCTGGACGAGTCTGGAAAGGCAAGCGTCTCGCTGGCCGTTATGGAAATGAGCGCATAACGGTGGAAAACCTCACAGTACTCAAAGTCATCCCAGAAAAAAACATCCTCGTAGTCTCTGGCTCGGTGCCAGGGCCTCGGGGCGGACTCCTCATTATTCAGAAGTAGCCTATGCAGATTCCTATTTACACTAAAGAAGGTACTCCTACGGGGGACTCACTGGTAATACCGGAATTCCTTTTAGCTATGGAGCCGCATGAGCATCTGATTTACATGGATGTGAAGCGGATTTTGGCCGCTGCTCGTCAAGGCACCCATAAAACTAAGACTCGCGGTGAAGTCCAAGGTAGCAAGCGCAAGCTCTACCGTCAGAAAGGCACGGGGCGCGCTCGGATGGGTTCTATCCGAAACCCTATTCGCCGAGGGGGTGGCACTATTCACGGACCTGTCCCCCGAGACTATTCCTTCAAGCTCAACGAGAAAGAAAAGCAACTGGCTCGCCTCAGCGCCTTTGTCCTCCATCTCAAACAGCAGAGTATTTGGGTTGTTCGGGATTTAGCCTATGAGGTGCCGCGCACTCGGCTCTTTGCTCAGATGCTGCGTAGCTTAGGATGGCAAGGCACACCACTCCAGGTCTATACCCATGGACATCAGCGAAATGCCTATCTCGCCGCTCGTAACATACCCCGCGTGTCTATCACCCCCGCCAATCAGTGGAATACATACGCCCTAGCAAGAGCGCGTCATCTCCTCTGGGAAGAAACCGCACTCCGAGAACTCCTCCAAAAAATCACCGTATGAAAACTATCCTTATCAAGCCTCTCTTTACGGAGAAAGCCATTAATCTCTCACGCAAGAAAAATGCACGAGGTGCTTATACCTATGCATTTAAAGTTCACCGAGATGCTACCAAGCCCGAAATCGCACAAGCTATCCAGCAGCTATATAATGTGGAAGTAGAAGAAGTGCGCACTGCTGTTATGCCGGCTCGTATTCGCACCCGATTCACGCGGAAGGGGCTTCAGGAAAGCCGTCTTCCTTCCTATAAGAAAGCCTATGTGCGCCTCAAACCGGGATACGAACTCAATCTCTACGAAAATCTATAGTTGCCATGGGGATTCGTAAGTATAAGCCTACTACGCCTGGCAGACGATGGATGTCGGTCTCCGACTTTTCGGAAATCACGAAGACTAAGCCAGAAAAGAGCTTACTCCTACCTTACAAAAAGACAGGGGGACGCAATAATCAAGGTCGTCGTAGCGCACGCTATATTGGGGGCGGGCATAAACGACGCTATCGTATCATAGACTTTCGGCGGGACAAGCATGGTATTCCAGCTCGGATCGCCGCAATTGAATACGACCCCAATCGTACGGCACGGATAGCCCTACTTCACTATGCAGATGGAGAAAAGCGCTATATACTTGCTCCGCAAGAACTGCAAGTAGGTAGCACCGTAATCGCTGGACCAGGGGTAGAGCCCAAGGTGGGTAATGCCTTGCCCCTCCGAGAAATCCCGCTGGGTACCTTTGTGCATAATATAGAGATGCTGCCTGGACAGGGGGGCAAACTTGTACGGGCAGCAGGCACCAGTGCCCAGCTTGTGGGCAAAGAGGAAAAGTACGCCGTGCTGAAAATGCCCTCTGGAGAGACACGACGCATCCCCATCGATTGCTACGCTACCGTGGGTGTGCTCAGTAACCCTGATCACATCAATATCTCCATAGGAAAAGCAGGGCGATCCCGGTGGCTGGGACGCCGTCCTCGCACCCGGGGCGTAGCGATGAACCCCATAGACCACCCCATGGGCGGTGGAGAAGGGCGCCATTCGGGCGGACATCCTCGCTCTCGTAAAGGCCTCTACGCTAAGGGGAAAAAGACCCGCAATCCTAAGAAGCATAGTTCTAAACTCATCATTTCTCGCAGAAAAGCAAAACCTTCTAACTGATATAGCCTATGGCACGCTCGCTCAAAAAAGGTCCGTATGTGCATCCTAAACTTCTCAAAAAGATTCTGCAGCTCAACGAAAAGCGTCAGAAGAAAGTTATTAAGACTTGGGCTCGGGCTTCTATGATTACGCCGGATTTTGTGGGGCACACGATTGCGGTGCATAATGGCAAGCAGTTCATTCCTGTCTATATCACGGAGAACATGGTAGGACATCGTCTGGGCGAATTCGCTCCGACGCGTACCTTCAAGGGGCATCCCGGACAGAAAACGGATAAAAAGAAGTAAGAGCGTATGACTACGGCTGTTCGCCTCACGCGCAAGGAGAAAATCGCGCAAGGCATCCCCAAACCCTATAAGGGGAATCGCAAGCGCAATAAAGCGCAAGTGCTCAAAGAGCAGCGCAAGAAGTTATACTACGGGATTCTCAGGGGCTGTCCGTATCCGGCAAGGAAAGTGCGGTTAGTAGCGGACTTGATTCGCGGACAGTCGGTAGAGAAGGCTATGGCTTACCTCAAGCTCACGCGCCGCTGGGCAGCCAAAGAAGTACTCAAGGCATTGCGCTGCGCTATCAATGACTGGGAGCAAAAAACGGGAGGGGCGGGTGATTTAGAGACGCTCAAGGTCCAGCGAATAGAAATAGATGGAGGACCTTTCCTCAAGCGTATTCAGCCAGCCCCGCAAGGTCGCGCCCACCCTATCCGAAAACGGTCATCGCATATCCGCATATACTTAGGCTAATATGGGACAGAAAACGCATCCAATAGGTTTCCGTTTGGGTATCACGAAGGGGTGGTACTCCAACTGGTATGCAGGGCGCAGGATGGCGCCTTTTATTGTGTTAGATGAGCTTTTCCGCCAGCATATAGAGAAAGAGTACCCTAAAGCCCAAATATCCCGGATAATCATCAATCGCACCTCTATCAAGACGCATATCATTATATATGCAGCTCGCCCTGGCGTACTTATTGGTAAAGATGGCGGTCAGATTAAGAAGCTTCAGCAGAATTTGGAGCGGATTGTTCGCAAATTTCACAAGGAGCATGGGGTTATCCTTCGTTCCAGAAAGGGTCAGCTCCCAGCTCAGCGCACTACGGATAGTAAGATAGAAGTGAGCCTGCGAGAAGTATCTCGCCCTGAGTTAGATGCGGTGATTGTGGCACGCAATATTGCGGAGCAGTTAGAAGCCCGAATATCACATCGTCGTGCGATGAAGGCAGCTATTGCGCAGGCTATGCGGGCTGGTGCCCAAGGCATCAAAGTGCGCTGCAACGGTAGGCTCGGTGGCTCCGATATGTCTCGCTCCGAGGAGTACCGAGAAGGGCATATTGCACTTCAGACGATTCGGGGTGATGTGGATTATGCCACGGCGACTGCTCACACGATTTACGGCACTACTGGCGTCAAAGTCTGGATTCTCAAGGGTATGCTCTATGGGAAGGTAGACCTTTTCCCGTGGTTGAGTGAGCCTGCGCGCCCAGCCAAACTTTCTCGCAAGGAAAAAAAGAAAAGTGGATAGATTATGCTTCAGCCAAAGCGCACAAAGTTTCGCAAAGAGCAAAAAGGTAAGCTCCTACATCAGGGCACGGTGCGGGGTATTGCCAGTCGTGGGCACACACTGGCGTTTGGCTCTTTCGGGCTGAAAGCGGTAGATGGCGGGCTCCTCACATCCCGCCAGATAGAAGCAGCCCGCGTAGCTCTCACCCGCTATCTGCGCCGAGAAGGTAAAATATGGATACGCATTTTCCCGCACAAGCCTATCACTCGCAAGCCTTTAGAAGTGCGAATGGGGAAAGGCAAAGGAAACGTGGAATTCTACGCTGCCATAATCAAACCAGGCACCGTACTATTTGAGTGCGAAGGCGTATCCGAAGCCGATGCCACAGAAGCTTTTCGGTTAGCCGCTCATAAACTTCCCATCCAAACTCGCTTTGTCAAACGCGTAGATTATGAAGGCTGAAGAACTGCGGGCCTATTCTTTACACGAGCTGCATCAGCAGCTCCATCAAAAGCGCAAGGAACTTCGGGAGCTGCGCTACAAAAATGCCCAGAGTCCTTTGCCCAATGCAGCCTCTGTGATCCCTGCGCTTAAGAAAGACATCGCTCGGATTCTCACGGTCATCAATCAAAAGCGCTATGAACGAAAATCCTAATAAGTCATCGCTTCGCGGACGACGAAAAGAGTTTGTTGGGGAAGTCGTCAGCGATAAGATGATGAAGACGATTATAGTTCGGGTGGTGCGGAATGAGCCCCATCCCCTTTATCGTAAGCCAGTCAAGCGATTTCGTAAATTTGCCGTCCATGACGAGCACCAGGCGGCGAAAATCGGGGATGTGGTTCGTATTATGGAGACGCGACCGCTGAGCCGTACTAAGCGCTGGCGCCTCGTGGAAATCCTACAAAAAGCCAAGTAACCTATGATTCAGCAGGAGTCGCGTTTGAATGTAGCGGATAATACGGGTGCCCGAGAACTCTTATGCATACGAGTATTAGGGGGTAGTAGCCGCCGTTATGGTGGGCTTGGTGATGTTATCGTAGCTTCGGTCAAGGACGCCGTACCCCATGGCATGGTCAAACAAGGCGACGTGGTGAAAGCAGTGATTGTACGAACTCGCCGTGCTTATCGCCGCCCTAATGGAACCTATATTCGCTTTGAGGACAACGCTGCTGTCATCATCAACAACGACGGAGAGCCGCGCGGCTCGCGTATCTTTGGTCCTGTGGCTCGTGAGCTGCGGGATAAGGGATTCATGAAAATCGTATCCTTAGCACCCGAAGTATTATGAGTCGTACGCGTTTTTCACCTAAGCTCCACATTCGTAGAGGCGATTTAGTTAAGGTGCTTTCGGGGGAAGACCGAGGCAAAACCGGGCGAGTGTTGCGTGTGTTTCCTAAGAAGCAAACCGCTATCGTAGAAGGCGTAGGGATTATCAAGAAGCGGGTTCGCAAAAGCCAGCGGTATCCCCAAGGCGGTGTAGTAGAAATGGAGCGTCCTATTCATGTGAGCAAACTGCAAGTGATTGATCCTTCTACGGGTAAGCCCACGCGCATTGGTCGCCGCTTAGAAAACGGAAAATGGGTTCGCTACGCAAAAAAATCGGGTAAAACCCTATGACTTACATACCGAATCTCTATCGCTTATACCGAGAGCAGGCGGTGCCCCACCTTATGAAAACGCTGGGGTACAAGAATATCATGCAAGTACCTCGTTTGGAAAAGGTGGTAGTTTCTCGGGGGGTGGGTGCCGCTGTCTCTGACAAAAAGCTCATAGAGCAAGCGGTACAAGAGCTGGCTGCTATCACAGGCCAGAAACCCGTAATCACCCTTTCTCGCAAGGATGTAGCGGGCTTCAAGCTGCGCAAACGCATGCCCATCGGCGTCAAGGTAACGCTGCGTGGCGCACGCATGTATGAATTTCTGGAGCGGTTTATTCACATAGCCTTGCCCCGCACGCGGGACTTCCGAGGCGTCTCCCCTAAGGGATTTGATGGCAGAGGCAACTACAATATCGGTGTGCGAGAACAGCTCATTTTCCCTGAGATTGACATAGATAAGGTGTATAAAATCGCAGGGATGGACATTACCTTTGTAACAACCGCTCAAACAGACAAAGAAGCCTTAGAACTGCTCAAGGCTTTAGGAATGCCTTTCCGTGAAGAAGAAACTCCTTCTACTCGTAAATAGGCTATGGCTACGGATGCAGTGATTGCTCGGGAGCGCAAGCGTTGGAAACTTTATCAAAAGTATGCTCAGAAGCGCGCCCAGCTAAAAAAAGAAGGGAAGTGGGAAGCCTTAGCTCTCCTTCCGCGCAACTCTTCTCCTGTGCGTCTGCGTTACCGATGCCAACTAACTGGGCGCCCCAGAGGCAACTACCGAGCTTTTGGATTGTGCCGGGTCAAGCTGCGCGAGCTGGCCTTAGAAGGTAAAATCCCTGGTGTGACTAAAGCAAGCTGGTAATATGGATACGATTGGAGACTTCTTGACGCATCTGCGAAATGCTTATCGGGCGCATAAGTCCGTCATAGCAGTGCAGGCTTCTTTCGTCCGTAATGAAATCGCACGCATCCTCAAAGAGCAGGGCTACATAGAAGACTACCAAGTAGTAGAGGAGAACCGCAAGCAGTATCTACGGGTGCTTTTGCGGTATGGACAACGGCAGCAACCAGCCCTGCGAGAAATCCGTCGCGTAAGCAAACCTGGACGGCGGCTCTATGCTTCTGCGGTCAAGCTACCTGAGGTTGCAAACGGCTTGGGTATCACCATCATATCCACCTCCAAAGGTATCATGACTGACAAAGAAGCACGCCGCCAAAACTTAGGGGGAGAAATTCTCTGTTTCGTGCGCTGATATGTCTCGCGTAGGGAAAAAACCAGTGCCTTTGCCTTCGGGTGTCCAGTGGAACTGGCAGCCACCCCTCCTCACCGTACAAGGACCGAAGGGCACCCAGACCCTCAAGCTAAAAGAAGGCTTTGACGTCCAGCAGGAAAATGGAAGCCTTATGATTCTGCGCCCTTCTGATGAAAAAATGGATAAAGCGCTCCATGGTACTTACCGAGCCCTCCTCAAAAATGCCGTAGAAGGCGTATCCAAAGGCTTCCAGAAAGTATTAGAAATCGTGGGTATCGGCTACAGGGCTGAAATCAAAGGGGGGGATGTCCTCGTGCTTACGCTGGGCTATTCGCATGATATCGCGTTTATTCTACCGCCAGGCATCAAGGCTCAGACTGTAGCAGAGCGGGGACAAAATCTCAAGATTGTCTTAGAAAGCTCAGACAAGCAGCTCGTCGGTCAAATAGCGGCTATGCTTCGCAGTTTGCGCCCCCCTGACCCTTATAAAGGCAAAGGTATTCGCTATTCAGATGAAGTTATCAAGCTCAAAGCTGGAAAAGCGAAAGGTAAAGGCAAAAAATAGTATCACGCTATGCAGGTGAAAGTCAAAAGAGAGCACCGACTGCGTATCAAGCGCCGCATTCGTAAGAAGGTTTTCGGTTCTCCAGACAAACCGCGCCTATCTGTCTTTAGAAGCAACCGCTATATTTATGCCCAGCTTATTGATGACACGAAGGGAGTTACGCTGGCTTGGGCGAGTTCTCGGGAGGAGGATATTCGCAGCAGTGGCGGCCGACCGATAGACCGAAGCCGGCTCGTAGGTCAAAAACTGGCAGAAAGAGCCAAGAGCTTGGGCATACAACGAATTGTATTTGACCGTAACGGCTATAAGTATCATGGAAATGTGCGTGCCTTAGCCGAAGGAGCACGCGAAAATGGACTTCTCTTCTGACTATGGCGAAACGTGTCGTTACTCGGGAAGCATTAGAGCTGGAAGATAGGCTAGTCTGGCTCAACCGCACCGCTAAAGTCGTCAAAGGTGGACGGCGCTTCGGGTTTGCAGCGCTGGTCGTGGTAGGCGACCGAAAGGGTGTGGTAGGATTTGGATTGGGTAAGGCAGCCGAAGCCAATATCGCTATCAATAAGGGCATAGAAGCTGCGAAGAAGAACCTGTACCGAATTCCTCTGCGCGGGACTACGATTCCTCATGCTATTACCGTCAAATATGAAGCTACGCGATTAGTGCTTCGTCCGGCTGCGCCAGGAACGGGACTGATTGCGGGGGGTGCAGTGCGTGCCGTGCTGGAGGTATTAGGGGTACAGGACATATTGGCGAAAGTCATCGGCTCTTCTAATCCTCACAATGTCGTGCGGGCTACCTTTAAAGCCCTTATGGATTTAGAGGATGCGGTGGCTATCGCTCAGCGCCGTAACATATCTCTGCAGAAACTCTTCAAAGGCACCCATGAGTAAGCCTATACGCGTACGAGTTACCCAAGTGCGCAGCAGTATAGACTGCCCTCGTCGGCAGCGAGCGACACTGAGAGCCTTAGGACTGCGCCGAAGAATGCATACCGTAGAAAAAGAAGTCAATCCGGCTATACTGGGGATGCTGCGTCAAGTGAGCCATTTAGTTCAAATCCAGATAGTGTCATGAGCCACATTTTGCACAAGTTGGGCCCTGTGGCGGGCGCTACCCAAAAAAGAAAGCGTATTGGGCGGGGCGAAGGTAGCGGCCATGGCGGCACCGCTACCAAAGGGCATAAAGGGGATCAATCTCGTTCAGGCTATCGGGTCAAGCGCGGGTTTGAGGGCGGTCAAATGCCCCTGCAAAGACGAATACCTAAATTCGGCTTTCGTAATCCCTTCCGCACGGAATATTTTCCCCTCAACCTCTCTCGTATCTCTGTTCTCTTAGAGAAGCATCCCGACCTCCAAACCCTCACACCAGAATGGCTCTATGAAAAGGGCATCGTCAAAAAGAAAAACCTCCCCATCAAAATTTTAGCTAAGGGAGAGCTGGCTCGCCCGATCACCATTCATGCCCATCGTTTTAGCCAAACCGCCCTCGCCGCGATTGAAAAAGCCGGCGGAAAAGCCGTATCTTTAACTACATGAAAGGACTCATCCAAACCCTGCGTAATATCTTCAGCGTGCCCGAACTACGGGAACGCATCTTCTATACGCTCTTTCTCCTTGCTATCTATCGCGCAGTCTCCTTCATCATTCTCCCTGGTATAGACTCTCAGGTTCTCTCAGAAGAGTTTGCTCGGACGCAGGGTATGGGGATTTTAGGGATGCTCAACGCCTTCGTAGGTGGGGCTTTTTCCCGAGGTGCTATCCTAGCTCTGGGAATTATGCCCTACATATCGGCTTCTATTATCATTCAGCTCTTAGCGACAGCGGTTCCTTCCCTTCAGAAACTTCAAAAAGAAGGCGAGAGCGGCACCCGAAAACTCAATCAATATACCAAGCTCCTCACAGTAGGTGTGGTCTTGGTCCAAGGCACTGGATACTTGGTCAATCTTCGCACCCAATACCAAACCGCCATCACTATGTCTCCTACCACCTTTACTATTACTTCACTGCTCTGCATGTTGGCAGGCACTATGTTCTTAGTATGGATGGCGGACAAAATCACCGAAAAGGGGCTTGGGAATGGTAGCTCCTTGATCATTGCGATCGGGATAGTGGCAGAACTCCCCCCTGCCCTTCTGAATGAAGCTACCTCTAATGCTCCTATGGTTTTCTATGTAGAAGTGCTGGCCCTGATGATGGTAATCATGGGAGTCGTTCTACTTCAACAGGCTGTGCGGAAAATCCCCGTGCATTATGCGCGGCAAATGGCTGGGGGACGCTATCCTACTGCGATGGGGAGTATCCCTTCTACGAGCCACATTCCCCTCAAGCTCACTGCAGCCGGTGTCATGCCCATCATATTTGCTCAATCCCTCATGTTTTTACCCGCGACCATCGCTCAGTACTTCCCTGAGAGCGATTTCTGGCTCTCTACGGGAAGCTGGTTCGCCGATTACACCAGCTTTGCCTATAACTTCTTCTTCATCATTCTGATTGTACTTTTCACGTACTTCTACACGGCGATAGCCATTAATCCCCGAGATATTGCTGAGCAGCTCAAACGAGCTGGGGGCTACATTCCGGGCATCAAGCCAGGTAAGCCCACAGCAGATTACATAGACACGGTACTGACCCGAATAACGTTGCCTGGTGCATTAGCGCTGGCAGTGGTGGCTATTTTGCCCGCCTTTGTGCGGCTGGCAGGCGTGTCCAATCAGTTTGCGCAGTTCTTCGGTGGCACGACGATCCTCATCATGATAGGGGTGGTATTAGATACCCTACAGCAAATAGAGAGTTTTCTGCTGATGCGCCGGTATGAAGGGCTTATGAAGACTGGGCGCATCCGAGGTCGCTCGGTTGCTTCGCCTGCTTTATGATGTACGAAGATTGGGCTATTCACACTCCAGAAGAAATCCGAGGTATCGCCGCAGCAGCAGATATTCTGAGTCGGCTCTTTGGCGAACTGGCTCCTTATGTCGTTGCTGGCATGAGTACGATGGAACTGGAGGAGCGCGCCGAAGCCTTCATTCGCTCCGAAGGGGCAGAACCCGCCTTCAAAGGTTATCGCCCTCCCTTTGAAAATAAGACCTATCCGTATACTTTGTGCATATCCATAGATGACCAAGTCGTTCATGGACTGCCGGCACCTGCTCGCATCCTTCAAAAAGGACAAATCGTAAGCATAGACTGTGGGGTGCGTCTGGCAGGCATGCATGCTGATATGGCTTATACCTTCGCTGTGGGGGAAATCCCACCGCCCCTCCAACGGCTCCTCTGGGTAACAGAACGAGCCTTAGAACGGGGGATTCAACAAGCACAAGTCGGCGCCCCCCTGGGCAATATCGGACATGCTATTCACACTTTCGTAAAAAGTTATACCTTTGCCGTCTCGGAACAGCTTACAGGACACGGAGTAGGCAGAGCTATGCACATGGAGCCAGAAGTACCTAATATAGGCAAAGCGGGTAAAGGCCCCCGCTTGTGGGAGAACCTTGTGATTGCGATTGAGCCCATGGTTCAAATGGGTACTGCACGCGTGCGTCGCGGCAGTGATGGTTGGTCTGTATGCACCTATGATGGTAAGCCAGCCGCTCACTATGAACATACTATTGTCGTAGAGAAAAACGGACCCCGCGTTCTTACCTCCTTTGAGCCTATCCATAAAGCCTTAGCGCATGTCTAAAGAGGATTTCATACGCTTGGATGGCACGATAGAAGAATCGCTTCCTAATGCGATGTTTCGGGTACGCTTAGAAAATGGACACCTCATCTTGGCTCATATTTCAGGCAAAATGCGCAAGAACTTTATTCGCATCTTTCCTGGGGATAAAGTTACGGTGGAGATTTCTCCTTATGACCTCTCAAAAGGACGAATCATTTATCGCTATAAATAGCCTATGCGTAAAGTGTGGGAAATGATGAGAGAATGGTATGCCTTCGCTCGTAAGTCCGAAAGGGCGCAAAATGAAGCCATTTATTCCCTCTGTAAAAATCTTCTTCAACGCAAAGCGATATGAAAGTGAAAGCCTCTATACGCCGACGCAGTCCTGATTGTATTGTAGTTCGCCGCAAGGGACGCGTGTATATCATCAACAAGAAGAATCCCAAACTCAAACAGCGGCAGGGCTAATATGGCGCGGATAGCAGGGATAGATTTACCGCGGCAGAAGCCTGGCTTTATTGCACTACGCTATATCTACGGCATCGGCCGCAGTAATGCCTGGGAGGTATTAGCAAAAGCCGAAATAGACCCCCATAAACGCGTCTCTGAATGGACTGAAGAAGAGATAGCCCGTATTCGCAATATCATAGAGAGAGATTATGTGGTGGAGGGGCAGCTCAGGGCGGAGATTCAAATGAATATTCGGCGACTCATAGAGATTGGGTGTTATCGGGGGCTTCGGCACAAGCTGGGGCTACCCGTCCATGGGCAACGCACCCGAACTAATGCGCGCACCCGCAAGGGTAAGCGTAAAACTGTAGCTGGCAAGAAAAAAGCACCTAAGAAATAAGAGATGAGCACGGAGAAAAAAGGCAGAGCCCGTAAGAAAATCAAGGTAGCACCCGAGGGGAGGGTTTATATTCAGGCTACCTTCAATAACATCATCATTACTTTCACGGATTCTGCTGGGAATGCGATAGCTTGGAGTTCTGCAGGCAAGGCAGGCTTTCGCGGCTCCAAGAAGAATACCCCCTATGCTGGTCAAATCGCTGCTCAGCAAGCAGCAGCGGTAGCCTACGAAGCTGGTTTGCGTATCGTGGATGCTTATCTCAAGGGTACCGGGTCTGGGCGCGAAGCTGCCCTCTTAGCGATTGAAGCCGCCGGTATCCAGATTCGTGAGATTCGGGATATTACACCGATTCCGCATAATGGATGTCGTCCCCCCAAACCCCGAAGAGTCTAAGCTATGGCACGATATACAGGACCCAAGACTCGGATTGCCCGGCGTTTTGATGAGCCGATTTTTGGTTCATCTCGCGCTTTGAGTCGGAAGCGCTACCCCCCAGGCATCCATGGACGCTTCAAGAGAGGCTCTAAGCGCAGTGAGTACGGAAGACAACTGCTGGAGAAGCAAAAAGCCAAAGCAATTTATGGCATGTTAGAGCGGCAGTTCCAACGCTTCTTTGAAAAAGCCTCTCGCATGAAAGGCAACACGGGAGAGAACCTACTTCAACTATTAGAGCGGCGCTTGGATAATGTGGTATATAGGATGGGCTTTGCGCGCACGCGTCCTGCCGCTCGCCAACTCGTAAATCACGGGCATATTCTCGTCAATAATAAGTCAGTCAATATTCCTTCCTACTTGGTATCAGCTGGCGATGTGATTAGCTTATCTTCTAAAGCACGCACCAGCACCACCCTCACTAAGCCTTTGGAGCAAGCCAAAAGCCGCTACCCATGGATAGAGGTGCGCAAAGCAGAATATGCAGGTACTTTTCTTTATGTACCTTCGCGAGCGGAAATACCTGAAAATATCCAAGAACGCCTAATCGTAGAGTTATACTCTAAATAATATGGCATTCGAATTATCTGCTCCATTAGTACTTCCCGATGCCTTTGAGGTAGTAGAAGAAAATTCTTACTTAGGGAAGTACATTTTTCGTCCGCTGGAGCCTGGGTACGGAACTACAATCGGGAATGCCCTTCGTCGCGTTCTGCTCTCATCCATAGAAGGGTATGCCATCGCTACGCTCAAAATCCCAGGCGTACTCCATGAGTTCAGTGCAGTCCCGGGGGTCATAGAGGATGTAGTGGATATTGTGCTCAATCTCAAGCAAGTAGCGCTGCGCCCCAGAGTATCTAACCCACCCAACCGTATTTTCGTAGAGGTGGCGAACGAAGAGGTTCTAAAGGCAGGCGACCTTGTAAAAGCTACAGGCTCTTATCAAGTGGCTAATCCCGATTTAGTGATTATGCATTTAGACCCCTCTGCTAAGGTACAGATGTCTCTGGGCATAGCAAAAGGGCGAGGCTACCGTTTCGCCGAGGAAAATAAAGCGCTACTTAAGGAGGAGATAGACTTGAATGAAATCGTGCTGGATACCTCCTTCTCACCAGTGATACGCGTAGTTCCCCGCATAGAGACGATTTTGTACCGAGGCAAGGCGGATTACGAACAGCTTCTGCTGGAGATTGAGACCAAGGGCAACCTTACTCCCCGAGAAGCTCTTATACATGCGATGGATATTCTGTCTGAGCACTTCCGCGAGCTGGTCGGAGCTATGCGTAAAGAAGGAGCGGCGTCCATCCCTCCATCGATACCTACCCAGGACCCGCAACTGCGCGTTCTCCTTATGCCGATAGACCAAGCCGAACTCGGACTGACTACCGGCGCATATGAGTCCCTGCGTAGTAAAAATATCACTCGTCTCATAGACCTCGTCCAGCTCAAAGCCTCTGACTTGGCACATTTCCGCGGCATCGGTAAAGAAACAGTAGAGAAAATAGAGCTTGGGCTTAGCCGCTTAGGGCTACATTTGGGCATGGACGTCAGCGCATATAAATCCCTTCTAAGCTAACTATGCGACACGGTGATAAAATCAATAACTTAGGACGCAAAAAAGCGCATCGTCAGGCTCTGCTGCGCAACTTAGCCTTGGCACTCATTCAACATAAGCGGATTTTTACCACGCTGGCAAAAGCCAAAGCCCTGCGCCGCTTCATAGAGCCTCTCCTCACGCGTGCGAAAAAGGATACGCTTCATAATCGCCGAACCCTTTTCCGCTACCTCCAGCAAAAAGAAGCGATTAAAGAACTTTATAGCACGGTTGCCCCAGCGATTGCTGACCGACCCGGGGGCTATACTCGCATTCTCAAGCTCGGCCCTCGCCACGGCGACGGCGCAGAAATGGCTATGATAGAACTGGTAGATTTCAACTCCTTCTTGGCGGGTCAGTCCCTTTCTCGAACGAAGGGCACCCGCCGTCGTAAGTCCTAATCATAAGCCCCCTTAGCTCAGCGGTAGAGCAACTGATTTGTAATCAGTAGGTCGGCGGTTCAAATCCGTCAGGGGGCTCTTTTAGCCAAAATGCAGCATACCATACGCGGCTTGCACTGGTCCGATACCCTGGCTCTTTGGATAAATGCGGCTTTCTGGCTACCACGGCGGTGGTATTGGCGATGGCGCCTCAAAGAGGAACATGCCGCCTGGCAACAGCTCATGCGAACTCCCCGGTATAGTTGGCTGCATTGGCCGCTTTCGCTTAAGAACCGATGGTATCGCTGGCCAGAAGCAGGAGGCATCTGGGTGGATGCTACTGGATTAAGCTGGTTTTTAGGGAACCAGCACACGCACCTACCCGCCCACTGGCTTGACCGCTTGAAGAATAGCTATATCGGATTTGATATTGGGGCGCATAGGGGCTACTGGACCTTAGCGCACGCAGCCCACCTTCCAGCCTCCTGCAAGGTATTTCTCTTAGAGCCTGAGCCCGAAAACTACCTCCACCTTCTGCGCAATCTCGCACTCAACAAAGCCTACTACGCCATACCGCTCCCATTCGCTGCATGGCGAAAGCCCACTTTCCTTCAAATAACCCCTTCTAAGCTGTCCAGCGAACATGCTTCATTCGGACATCAGTTCCAGGAAGCCGCACAAGGACAATTCCAAGCTACCTCCATAGATGCTCTGGTACAGGCACTTGCGCTCTCTCGTGTAGACTGGATAAAAATAGACGTAGAAGGAGCGGAAGTAGCTGTACTAGAAGGAGCATGCCGAACCTTAGAAACTTATTACCCCTCTTTGTGGATAGAAATTCACGATAGCTGGGACGCCGTACAAGCCTTTCTCCGAGGGATAGGCTACACAATCCGAGAGACCCTCTCTACCTCAGCCCCTTCCGAAGGAGCTTTCCGAGAAACAGGCTATCTCTGGGCCGAAAAGCTCAGAAAATAAAGCCTTTTCACTAAGAGGGGATTTTGTTGTATGAAAAATGCGCATCGCTATTATATGCCATCCGGTGATGGGAGGCAGCGGCGTCGTCGCCACCGAACTCGCCAAAGCCCTTGCCTGTCGCGGACACGATGTCCATCTCCTTTCATCCTCCCTTCCCTTTCGGTATACAGACTGCTTACCGCAGCTTCATTTCCATCAAGTAGTGCCCTTAGACTATCCGCTCTTTCAATACCGTCCATATGAGAGCTCCTTAGCTGGTAAAATTATAGAACTGGTACACCGAGGGGTAGAAGTTTTCCATGTACATTACGCACTACCGCATGCTATAAGCGCCTACTTAGCCCAACAAGCCTTGGCTCAGGAAGGGAAATCCCTTTCGCTCATCACTACCCTTCACGGCACGGACACCCTGTTGGCAGAACAAGAGCCCATCCTCCAACCAATCATTCGTTTATCGTTGGAGCATAGTCAGTTTGTTACGGCTGTGTCTCACTCCTTAGCCCACCAGAGCCAACAAACCTTCAACCTTTCTCAAACCCCTATAGTGATTCCCAACTTCATAGACACGACTGAGTTTTCCCCCAGTCGCTACTGCGCTAAGCTCCGAAGCCACTATGCCACGGAAGATGAGATACTCTTAGTTCATGCCTCTAACTTTCGCCCGATAAAGCGTCCTCAGTTTCTTCTGAAGCTGCTTGAAGAACTGCGTGAAATAGGCATACCTGCAAAGCTTCTCATGATAGGAGATGGGCCTGAGCGCCCTATTTGCGAAAAAATCACTCGTGAAAAAGGTCTATCGGAAATAGTATGCTTTGAAGGTGCTCGCACTGATATTGCTGCATTTTTAGCGATAGGAGATATTTTTGTTTTGGCTTCAAAATATGAAAGCTTTGGCTTGGCTGCGTTAGAAGCCCTAAGCTGTGGGGTGCCGGTAGTAGCCCCCCGAGTAGGGGGGTTGCCGGAGCTTCTGGAGGGAGGTGGTGGCATTTTGTACGAGCCCCATGACCTTCAAGGCGCAGTCTATGCTATACTCCGCATCCTTGAAAACTTACCTCTTCTCCGAGAAAAAGCCCGAGCCAACGCTCTACTCTACGCTACCCAATCCGTAGTAACCCAGTATGAGAACCTTTACGAGAGAGCCAGGGTGTCTGTGGAGTCTTTGGGACCTTTGTGATTGAGGAAGAGGGATGAAGCAGTGAAAGTCAGCTGCCGTTGGAAAGGGGCCCGACGGTGAGGGCACTCAGACATAGCACAAAACTTACAGCATATTTCCTCACAGGGATCCATGTGCCAGAAAAACTCCGTTTCCTTTGGCATTTCCCGAGCTAAGAGGGTTTCCATCTCCTTCAGGGCTGCATGCGCTTGTTCCAAACTCCAGTACCAAGGCATCGTAACATGCCCATCTACATGAATACTCTTGCCATAATGCTGTATGCGCACATTATGCACATCTATCCAAGAAGGACGGCGGTGCTTCTCCAGGGCAGCTGCCAGTTTATCCAGAAGGGCGGGGTCTTGCGTATCGGTAAGTACAGCAGTCGTTTCCTTGAGAATATCGAGACTACCATAAGTCATAAACCCTATTATGAGTAAGCCCACTCCTTTATCTACCCAAGCGGACCACCCCTGCATAATGCCCCAGAAATTCACGATAACTATGAGCGAAGTACCGCTATCCCCAAGTAAATGCAGGGCTTCAGCTCGTAAAATAGAGGAATGGAACCGACGCGCCCCTCGCCATAGAGAATAAGCCAAAGCTACATTAAGCCCGAGGGCAATACCCTCATAAGTAGCAGCTCGAGAAAACTGCTCATAAATAGGCGCTTTATATTCACCAATCAAAATCGTATAGCCCAAAGCGATAGAAGTACCGACGATTAGGAAGACTTGGAAGGTGGAGAAAAGGGCTTCTACTTTGCCATGTCCGTAAGGATGCTCTCGGTCCCGAGGCTGTCGCCCCCACCAAGCCCCATATAATCCCAAGAGCGCTGTGAGTAGATTGACGAAGCTCTCGCCTGCATCGGAAAGAAAACCGGCACTTCCCGCACTTCCATAGGCCATACCTTTGAAGACAAGCCCCGTCAGCGCCCCACCCAGCGCTATCTGAAGATAGTGCTCAGGGTGCCTGGGCCAAGAATCGTTTGAGCCGATCAATCACAGGAACCGGTGTGGGGTCTACCTTATGCGCTTCCGCTAAGTACACTGAAAATACATCTACTGCTTGAAAGAGCCACATCATCTCTGCTAAATGCGGCGCTTGCGGAGCTTGCCACCGAACATATGCGTATCCCTTCTCGTACAGCACATTCTCCATGAAGTCAATCCGAAGCATGTTACGGGGGTGAGTGTGGCTTCCGCTTAGAATCCAGAAAGCCACTTTCTCCTTGAGAAGCGGAGAGGGAAAATCCCAGCCCACGATTTCATTATGATTCATCTCAGGAAGCACATGGTGCCAAGCCAGATGCTTGGCATTTTCTTGAATCTGCTGGCGTGCGCGCAGGGCTACAGGTTCATATTCGGGAGGGGCATACAGTACGATGAAGCGACCTTTCCAAAGTTCTGCCATTTGCTTGAGCTCTGAAGTGTCTGGGTGCTTAGGACCAGTGAGGAGCGGGGGGAGGGCACGCGCTTCTTCTCGCCAAGAAGAAGGGATAAGTTCTGCTCCCTCTAACGACCGAAACTGAGCCAGCAAAGAAAAAACCGCGGCTGCCCGTGGTGGGCGCCCTGACGGGAGCGGAATAAACCCTCGCAACTTTCCACTCTCGCCCCATTCCCGAAGCGTACCTCCACTGGCTATTCCTATCACTGTAGACCCTCGCCGCAGCGCTTCCTCTGTAGCTATCAAGGTCTCTTCGGTATTACCCGAGTACGACGCGGCAATTACTAAGGTATGTGCGCTAACCCAGGCAGGTATCCGATAATCCCGCACAATCTCCCACGGAAGACGCAGATAAGGACGACTCCACGTTCGCACTATCTCCGCCCCAAAAGCCGACCCCCCCATCCCTAATGTAAGAATACCTTTCCAACTGCCCTTAACGAGAACTAAGGGCGGCGCCTGAATGCCATCCTCCCAATCTTTCCCCAAACTCTCTACCCATTCCCACATACCCCGAAGTAAGTTAGAATTCCTTTATCCTATGAAACATCGCTCCCTGAGTGGGACGCCCTTCCCTGGCCATTCCGCAGACTACGACACATAAGTCTATCCTCATCGCTATCAGATAGTCCCAAATAAATAGTCCCACCAGCGGCTGGTAACGCCATAGTATTTATTAGGCGAGCGAAAATGATGATGGTAATGATGCATCCAGAGACTGCGCAGCCAACGCAGTGGCGGAATAGGATGAATATGAATCATAAGGTGAATCATCTCATAGCTAAGATATCCTATACCAAACCCCGCATACCATGCGCCCACTAACGGACTTCCCGCCCCTATTAGATAAAATACTCCAAAGAATATCAGTGCTACAGGCACGGTGAGACTGAGGGAAGTTACGATATGTTCTGAGCGATGCGGTTGGCGGTGGTGAATCCAGTGAATATCATATTTCTGTGCCCAAGGTCGCCCTGGCTCTTCGTGAAAGCCAAAGCGGTGAATGAGGTATTCTACGAGTGTCCAGAAAAACCAGCCCCCCACCGCCATCAGTCCAACCCAGCCTATAGAATAATGCATCAAACTCCAAACCAGAGATACCCCTACGGCCCCTCCATATACAACTAAGGGAGGAAGTAGTACTCGGTATGCCCTGAGGTATCGCATAGCTCAAAAATAAGCTAAATTGTGCCTTGTACGCTCACCAGAGGAGGACAACTACGAGTGGTCCTTTAGCCTTAGCTTAGTCCCGATGACCGGCTCCTCCCTCTGGTTTGTAGAAGTTTCACCTAACATGCTGAATGAGCTTGCTCGGGATACGATGGCCGAAGCATTAGGCATTCAGTTTATAGAGATAGGTCCGGACTACCTGCGCGCCCGCATGCCTGTTGATCATCGCACACGACAATATCTGGGCATGCTCCATGGAGGTGCCTCTGTAGCATTAGCCGAGACGATTGCCAGCACAGGCTCCAACCTCATCGTCAATCCCCAGACCCACTACTGTGTAGGCTTAGAAATCAATGCCAATCATCTGCGTTCCGTGAAAGAAGGTTGTGTAGTAGCAGAGGCTCGTCCCCTACACATAGGTCGTAGCACGCATGTTTGGGATGTTCGGCTGTATGAGGAGGGTACTACCCGCTTAGTGGCGATAGTTAGGCATACGGTGATAGTACTGAGCCGAGCATCGTCTGGGTCATAAAGGGGGCGCAGCCCCCTCACCTCCTCAAACAGAGTATCCCCTTTGACGATAAGTAAGCCTCCCCCGAACAAACCTCCCGAAACGCCAGAAATGTTGCCCTCCATCCTTTAGGCACCTCAGGTAGAGGTTCGCCAGTGTAATAATACACCACCCCTCCCTTAGCCAGCAAGGGCTTCGCCCAGCCCAGTACCCGAGATAAAGGTGCCACCGCTCGCCCTACTATCACTGGGAACTGTCCTTGTAGTTCTTCGGCTCGTATCCATTCCGCCTGCACCCGCTGCTCCAATCCTAAACTCTGAGTCATTCTTCGTACAGCTTCTATTTTTTTGCGAGTACTGTCTATTAGGAGAAAAGAGGCATGAGATTGGGCAATCGCTAAAGGTATCCCTGGCAATCCCCCACCTGTACCTATATCCAAAACTTTTGCCCCCGCAGGCAGCTCATACCAACATAGCAACAACAAACTCGGCAGAATATGATGCGACCAAACCGCTGCTATGTCTTTTCGGGAAATGAGATTGACCTGAGTATTGATCTCAGTCAATAGTCGGGCATATTCCTGCAGGGCAGCTATTTGCGCTGGGCTGAGACGCGCAGCTAAAGGCGGCGGGAGGAGGTTATGCAAGAAACTGCGTTCTTAGCACGTAAGAAAGTACGCCTCCATGTCTGTAATACGCAATTTCTACCTCGGAGCGGAGTAGGGCTATCACTTGGAAAGTTTTGTCTTTGCCTCGGCTGGGGTCATACGCGCGAACGGTAAGTTTCTTGAGAGGGGTAAGTCCTTCGGCTATGCCGAGAACTTCATATAATTCTGTGCCATCCAGACCGAGAGTTTCGGCGTTTTCGCCTGGCATGAACTGAAGGGGTAGGATTCCCATTCCCACTAAGTTGCTACGGTGAATGCGCTCATAACTCTCAGCTATCACGGCATGGATGCCTAAAAGATTTGGGCCTTTTGCCGCCCAGTCGCGTGAGGAGCCGCTCCCATATTCTTTACCTGCTATGACGAGGAGGGGCACATTCTCTTGACGATAGCGCATGGCTGCTTCATACACGGTGAGTGTTTCACCAGTGGGGTGATAGCGTGTCCAACCGCCTTCTTGGCTAACTAACTTGTTGCGCAGTTGCACATTCGCAAACGTGCCACGTATCATCACTTCGTGATTACCTCGGCGAGCGCCATAAGAGTTGAAATCCTGGGGCTTTACACCCAGTTGGATAAGGTATTGTCCTGCAGGCGACTGCGAGGCGATAGAACCAGCAGGCGAGATATGGTCTGTAGTTACAGAATCGCCCAACATCAGTAAAACCCTTCCTCCTTTAATGTCCCTAAGGGGAGGCACCTGAGTCGTGACTCCTTCAAAGAATGGGGCACTCCGAATATAAGTAGATTGATTGTCCCACTGGTAGATTTGACCTGTCGGTGCTGGAAGAGATTGCCAAGCAGCCTCCCCTTCTAAAATACGAGCGTAGTTTTGCCGATAGTCTGACTCAGATATCACTGTCTCCATTAGAGTTTCCACTTCCTGGGGCTCAAACCATATATCCCGCAGATAGACTGGATAGCCATCAGGATCATAGCCCAGGGGTTCTCGGTCAAAGTCTATATCCATGCGCCCTGCCAGAGCATACGCTACGACTAAAGGTGGGGAAGCCAAAAAGTTCATCCGCACCTTAGGATGGACGCGGGCTTCAAAGTTGCGATTGCCTGAGAGAACAGCAGCAACAACGAGTTTTTTCTCATCTATCGCACTGGCCACAGCACTTGGAAGCGCACCGCTATTGCCGATGCAGGTAGTGCAGCCGTAACCTGCTACATGAAAATGCAGCGCTTCCAAGTAAGGTAAGAGCCCTGCTTTTTGCAGGTATGTGGTAACAACCCGAGACCCTGGGGCTAATGTTGTTTTGACCCAAGGTTTAGGGCGCAAACCCGCTGCTACGGCTTTTTTAGCGACCAACCCAGCTGCTAACATCACTGAGGGATTAGAAGTGTTGGTACAGCTTGTAATCGCTGCTATGACGACAGCTCCATCTCCTATGGTATATTTCCCATCACCAGTAGAAAGGTGAGCAACCCCATTAGAAGGGGCAGGCTCATCTGCCAAGGACATCGGTTGTACCTTCGGCGTGGAGGGATGCTTTTGGTAGCTTTTCTCTAAGATAGCCTGAACCGTAGCACTTACTTTACTAAGAGATACTCTATCATGGGGACGCTTGTGTCCGGCTAAAGAAGGCTCTACTTGTTCTAAGTTAAGGGTCACTACTTGGCTATAGATGGGTGCCTCCTCAGAAGAGCCCCACAAACGATTTATGCGAGCATACTGCTCAATCAGCTCTACCTGCTCGGAGGGTCTCCCTGTACTACGCAGGTAGCGAAGGGTTTGTTCGTCTATGGGGAAATAGGTGATAGTGCAGCCAAACTCTGGGGACATGTTGGCTATCGTAGCCCGGTCAGGGACACTGAGCGTAGCGAGGCCCGGGCCGAAGACTTCTACGAACTTATCTACTACGCCGACTTTGCGCAGGAGTTCGGTGATAGTGAGGACGAGGTCTGTGGCAGTTACGCCATGGCGCAGCTTACCTTCCAGTTTGAGTCCGATTACCTCTGGACAAGGGAAATAAAATGCTTGTCCTAAGAGCGCTGCCTCCGCCTCAATCCCTCCTACCCCCCAAGCCACTACCCCAATCCCATTCACCATAGGCGTATGGGAATCAGTACCGACCAAGGTATCAGGAAAAGCCCACCCATCTCGGCTTGTGATGACTTGAGCGAGATATTCTAAATTGATTTGGTGCACTATTCCCATGCCAGGGGGCACAATCCGGAAATTCTTGAAAGCCTGCTGAGCCCACTTGAGAAATTGATATCGTTCTTTATTCTGCTCGTATTCACGCTCAATGTTGCGGCGTAGCGCAAGGGCATTTCCGAAAGAATCCACTTGGACTGAGTGGTCAATCACTAGGTCCACAGGCACTAAGGGGTTGATACGGGAAGGGTCTTTGCCGTTGGCTGCCATGGCATCTCTCAGCGAAGCTAAATCTACCACGGCAGGCACCCCAGTAAAATCCTGCATCAGCACTCGCGCAGGGATAAATGCTACTTCTTCTTCCGCTGTAGGTTTGCCATTCCAGCGCCGAAAAGGTTCTACATGGGCTGAGGTAACCTTAAACTCATCTAAGTTCCGCAGGACATTCTCTAAGAGAATCCTCAAGCTAAATGGCAGCTTATCTAAAGGAATCTGCAGCTTTTCTGCAGCTGTGGGCAGGTCTACATATGAGTGTCCCGAAGCGAGTTTTTTATGCCAAGGTTGCATGCTACAAAGATAGCTATGGAGAAAGGATACGAAACTCTACTCTTCGGTTGAGGGCTCTACCCTCGGGTGTGCGGTTGTCGGCGATAGGTTGGGTTGGACCTTTGCCCACGACTTGCAGCCTGTCTGCCGCGATGCCTCGCGAGATGAGATAGTTAGCTACTGCACTGGCCCGCCGGCGAGAGAGTTCCATGTTTTTTTCCAGAGACCCTGTACTATCGGTATGCCCTACGATTTCTATGCGCATCGTCGGCTTGTCGCTTAGGAGCCATGCTAATCGCTCTAATTCCATAAAACTCTCTGGCGCCAAAGCACTATCTCCACTGGCGAAATAAAGGCCGTTCAGACGAAATACCTCGTCCAATATGAGAGGCACCACAATAATATCCTTCTCTATTTCGGAAGGCGCCTTATTATTCGTTTGGCGCAGGTCTATCTGCTCACTGATACTAAAATAGCCTGGATTGAGCACGACTAGGCCATATAGACTGCCTGTGGGAAGCAGAATCCGATATTCCCCTGTACTTTCAGCTGAAGTAGCCGCACCTTCCAGTTCCCGTGTAGTTAGGTTATAGTATCGTAGCTCAGCATTCGGAACTGGACGACGCTGGGTGCGCTCTATGACTCGCCCCCGAATCAGAGACACAGGACGCGGCTGAAAAGCCGTAGGCAGCGGCGCTCGGTAAATCTCTTTACCTTTCGTAGCAGCGGAATCAGTAGATACAAAATAGGCTATCTCTGGCTTGAGCGCTGCGAACTTGAAGTAATAATCATCCGCTTCTGAGTTAATAGGCTCGGGAAGGCGCTGAGGGGGGCTCCAACGCTGCCAGGAATCATCCAGCCTCCTGGTCATATAAATATCAAATCCTTTGGAGTCGTTTCTTTTATTAGAGGAGAAATATAAAGTAATTCCGTCTGAAGCTAAGAAGGGGGTAATCTCGTCGCCTACCGTATTAATAGTAGGGCCTAAGTGCAGGGGTTCGCTCCAGATTCTCTGCTCAGGGTTGAAGAAGCTGACGTATAAGTCTTCTCCGCCCAGGGTGCCTTTGCTTTTCATGGAGAGAAGAAGGGTTCTCCCATCCCAACCCAAAGCGGCGGTGAGGGAAGAGCCGCTTTCGCTGTGAAAGTTCTGAATACGAAGTTGTCCCGGGGCACTCCACAGGTCACCCGTAAGCCGACGCGCCATACCTAACTCGCAGGCATTCTTGGGATTGCGAAACTCTTTATATACCAGAAGGAGTTGCCCATCTGGCGCGATACCAAAAGGGATATTGCCGCGCTCATCGTTGACTCCACTGCCTAAATGTTGAGGGGGCCCAAAGTTAGAGAGGGAGTCGCTCCATGTAGCATAGAATATATCTTGGGCTCCGTAGCCCAGCGGGTCGTCCAATCGCCAGAAGAACAGCTGCTTGCCATCGGCTGAGAGCACGGGGGCGCTTTCATGCATGCGGGTATTGATATGGGAGGGAAGAGCTACTCGTTGCGCCCATAAAACGAGACCCAAGACTAGCCCAGAGAGAGGTTTCATTCCAGGCAAAATTACTCTGCGTGCGAGAGAAGCCGTACTTTCCTACGCCAAGGATAAGCCAATACTCCCAATATCACGGCAATCATAGCGCCTACCCCCAGCACATACAGATACGGGTCAGGCTGCCAGCGAATTGGTATTTCGGTAAGTACGTAATTCTCCGGATCCAGTTTCACCCACTGAAAAGCATCCTGACCCCAAAGGAGAAGCGAAGCCACCCCTATGCCTATACTCATTCCGATACCCAAAGCACCGACAGCCTGCCATAAAGTTAGCTGCCATAACTGTCCTGCTGTCGCTCCCAGTACCCAACATAACTCATATCGCAGCCGCTGCACTAACTGCAACACAAGGAATCCCGATGCCACCGAAAAAAAGCTAAGTAATATGACAATACCCAGAATAAGCTGGACGTTTTGCTGGAGCAGAGAAAGCCAATCAAAGATATCGGAGAAAATCACCTCAATCGGTGCGAGTTCATAGGTGTAAGGCAACTGCCAAGAGAGCGCATCAGCCAACGAGTCAGAGTCTAAGGGTGTCTGTAAGAATAGATGACCGATTTCCACTTGGTCTGCTTGCCATCCTAATAACTTCTGTACTAACGGGAGGGGTACGAATGCTACATGTCGGTCTACTTCATCTAAGTTAGCTTGATACAGGGCATGAACCCGAAGCACTCGCAAACGCGGCGGGTCTGCCAGCCATGCCATGATGACTTTATCGCCTTTTTGTACGCCGAGCCGCTGAGCCAGCGTACGAGAAAGAACTATTACCTCTCCCTGCCATTCTGTTATGGGAGTATCTATGAGGTTGCGCCAAGCCGTATGCCACCAAGAAGGTTCCACCCCTATCAGTTCCACTCCTTCATATTTCTTGTGCTGGCTCTCTATGAGTACGGGTAGGTGAATAGCACTCTCTATCCGCCACTGGGAAGAGGAGAGTCTATGAAGCCAGTCCTTTTCTATGGGTTGTAGCTGGCTCAGTCTTTCCTCGGCATAATACCGTATCCATATGGCTCCACTATACTGGGTCAAGCTGTGCTGAATAGCATGTTGGAACGAGTCAAAGAGCACCAGCACCAGAAGTGCCCCTCCACTGCCTATGGCGATAGCTCCTATTTGGATAGAAAAGATGAGTCGCTGCCGGCGCAGCCCCGTCCCCAGAAGAAGCCTCCACGCTAAAAGGGCTAAACTGAGTCGGAGAGGGGATAATCTCTGCGCCACCGATTGAAGAAGAATTTATAGCGCTGCTCGTAGGCAGCCTTTCCGAGGAGCTGGAAGGCTTTTTCATGCTTGCTACGCTCATGGGGGGGGAAAGCAGCCATCCAACGAAGGGGGTCTATTCGTTTCTCTCGGAGGAATGCCATGAACGCCTCATTCATGGAATGCCGGGGACGGGACTCGAACCCGTACCGCCTTTTTCAGGCGACAGGATTTTAAGTCCTGCGTGTCTACCGATTCCACCACCCCGGCAGCGAGCGGCAGACGGGGCTCGAACCCGCGACCTCAACCTTGGCAAGGTTGTGCTCTACCAGCTGAGCTACTGCCGCTAAGGCAGGGCAAATATAAGTAGTTTCTTCCATTCATCGCATCAATACCATCTTCCCCCACCCCCCCTCAAAATAAGAGGAAAGTTCCGGCGCCTGCTGCTGCAAGCTAATTGCCCCAGGCATCTTAATTACCGTGCGGTAGAGATAAACGCCATTCCCTAAACGTTCCCCATGCTCATCCGTCCCATCCCACGCATAGCGGGTGAGATGTCGCCCAATTCGTACTTCACCGAGTTGCTTGAGGTCAATCACTTTCACTAATCGCCCGCTTAGCGTGTAGATATGTATCTGAAATACCTCTGGTAGCACAGCACCGGTTAGCTCGTAGTAAAAGCGTGTAGAAGTAGAGAAGGGATTAGGATAGTTGATAACATAGCTGAGCGAGCTCTCTTTCACCACTCGGAAACGCAGTTCGTATGGCTGACTGCCCGAACGATTACGGCTCTTATCCATGGCTTCTACGCTGAGGATATACTCGCCGCTTTGAGGAAAAGAAGCCTGCCATTCTACTCGGGCCCGATTGTCAGGAGGACGCGCAGGGAAAAATCGCAGCTCCTGAGAATAAGACAAACGCGTACCCAGTCCCCGTTCCTGCGCTTGCCTGACACGAACAACTACTGCATTCGTATCATCCAGCATGAGATGCCGGTTCTCGTCTTTGACTTCTATAACGACATAGGGATTCGGGGAAACAATATCTCCATTTTGAATGCGCCCTCCATCAAAAAGCACATCTACAATCGGATTGATGCGATCCACCTTGACGAAGAAGGTGGTCTCCCACCGATTATTGACGAAGGTGCGTTCCCCAAACCGAGGGCGAGGATTGACGATGATACGCAGGCGATTAGAGCCGCCCAGCCCTATACTGGAAAAAGTATAGCGCATGACCATCGTATCTAATCCCCGCAAAGGTCTATACCACTGCCATCCTAAGGTATCCCAGGCACCCGAGGCTTTTTGAACGAGGTAAAGTACTTCTACACTGTCTGGAGTAGTCGCTGAGAGCAAGTTCCGTACGCCTAACTCTAAGCTTAGCATCTCTCCTTCCTCTACCGTGTCCCGCAGGAAGCGCCAGCGCAGGTCTGGGTCCACTGCTAAATCAGGGAACGGCTGGAAGAGTACATACCAATAGCGAAGTTGTGGAGTAGCAGGCGGGGTACTGCCGTCCGCAAAAAGACCCTCCAGTTGCAGCTCTGTATAAGCCGGGGTGTTATATGGACGCAGGTTGAATACTTCGGAAGAAGGCATGCGCCGTCGTAGGGTATCTCTTTCGCCCGTAGAACGCAGCCCATAAATAGAAATCGTGATAGTATCCTGCGTACCCTGCCGAGCCCAAGCGAAGAACGCATCCTCCCACGCCACAGGGCGAGGTATGCGGGGTGAAAGACACCTACCTATCGGCACCCCCACCTCAAAGTCCCGATAGAGTTCGCAGTTAGAAGAGTCCGGGCAGAAAGTTTCCAAAGCTGTACCTGGAGGGGCGCCCTTCTGCCCAATAATTATCCCTTTTTGCTGAGAAGATAGTCTCAAAGCTGTCCGAGTAGCCCCTATACCATCCAGAACTTCTGCCATCCGATGCGTCCATGAACTACTATCATGCTTAGCCGTAATCAGCAAAAGCACAGGAGAACCTACAGGTGCGCGGGATAAAACTGCTTTTAGCGAGTCAACCATCTGCTCTGGCTGCATAACTACTCCTGAATAGCAACTCCCCGGGCAGAAGTACTGCCAGTTCCCGAACATAGGATGGTATTCTAAGGGCTCGTAGGTATTTGGATGAAAGGTAGCGATAAATATGCCAGGTTCACGAGCGCCGCTCCACCAACCAGCGGGGATAGTATGACTGAGCCGGTCTGAGATTTGCTCGCCGTTGCGCTGAAGGAAGCGGCGATTCCCTGCGGGTGTGGGCGTCTCTCTAGCCTCTATTCGGACTCGCTGTTGTACAAAGCGCCAGCGAAAACTGGCTTCTTCATAACTCAGCCCCCGATTTTCATTCGCCAAGAACTGAGGGCGAGCGCTTTGTCCCCATCCCTCCCTGTCTCCTGCGATATACTGAAAAGACTGTGAAGCCCATTCTTGCGAGCCTGAGCCCTCTAATCGCACGCGCCAGTAATACACTACACTATCTCGCAGCCGAAATGGCAAAGCCCACTGCCCAAATGTGGTCGTCCCCTGTATGCGACCACTTCTCTGCAGAAAAGGAGAGTCAAACTTATAACTGGTATCTATCTCAAAATAATACCCCTGAGGTGCTACTATACTTTGATTATAGGTAGCCGCGATTAGTGCGATAGAGTCTCTCGCAATCACAGCAAAAGGCCATGGATAAAGAGGCAGCGGTAAAGCAGAGCGTACAAAAAGTTCCCAGCGTAGTAAATTGTTATCTTCTCTGATTTCAGGTGCAATTTCATTCTCGGAATCTACAAAGATTTCTAACTCATTGATACCGCCCCATTCTCCGGCGGGTGTGGGTAGAGTAACTTCTACGCTATCGCTGCACAGGAAGGGAGGTCGCCTATATCGATAGGTGAAGCGTTGCCCAGTAGCAGTAATGCGATGCGTGATTTGTAACCAGAAGCTGTCTCGGATACTTAGCCCGAGATTATGATAGCGCACACGAAGCCGAAAGTTTCCTGCTTCTGCAGAAGGCTCAGAAGGGGAAACTGCTACGTCGGCAGAAGTAATTGCTAAGTCGGGGCGCCGGGGACCTGCCAGTGCCACCGAGGGGTCACCCAACAGTGTCTGGGCTCCTATATGATAATAGTCAAATGCGTTTGCTCCATTCTGGAAAAGGCGCCGAAAAGTTTCTACTAATGCATCTCCCACAGGTAGTCCTACCGAGTCGCGAAAGAGAACCTCGTATAAGATTTTCGTCTGATTGCCCAAAGGAAAGATAAATCCGGCGCCCGAGAGCGACAGATACCAGAGACATCCTCGCCCTGGCGTTAGGAGGAAGCGCTCGCCATGAAGATGAGCCAGTGCATTTATCTCATCAAAGTTTCCTTGATAGCAGCCATTTACAATAATAAAGGGGAACCTGCCCCAGTTATCATAGTCTATGGGCTCATACAGACTTACATCAAACATTTCTGCCCCGCTATGTCCAAAGGTCTGCAAGATGACAACCCCACTATCTACTCGTTCCTTGATAGAGGGGCTACCTGGCGGTGCTTGCATTCCACCTGTGCGCTTCTGGTAATAAACTACTCTGCCTTCATAGGGACTACCCTCAAATACTTGCTGGCAGGCGATAAGGTGCGAACCAATAGCCGACTGTTCAAAAATATCCCGTCCACCTCCCAGATGAAGCGCCCACTTGTGCCAAGGCTCTGAGGGACGCGACTCGTAAATGCGGAGCTTCTCTATGTAAGTATAGCCTTGCTCATCGGTATGAAGCGGAATCCGACCAATAGAGAGCGTAGGAATGATATCCCCTTCTCCATAAAAGTCCGTTACATAGCCCCAATCGGTAGCTGGATAGCCGAAAAAGGGCACTTTGTGGATAGCAGGAAAAGCGGCATTATAGGGAAAGCGGAAGTATCCTACGCCATCTCCCCATAAAATCACATAGCGGGGGCGCACTGCCCACCGATCCAAACCCCACCGAATCAAACTCCGAATAGCTAAGGGATGATTCTCCCGGCCCCAGCCAAACTCATCGTAAATAGCATCGGTGAAAGCAATAAAGACGCTTCTACGATTAGTAGGATGATTCTCTCGGTACTGCTTGTAGGCTTGGGCAGAAGCAGCCAAACTTCTATGCGTAATCAGAATAATTTCTCCACCTTGGGCGGTACTGTAGTTTTCTATTACGGCATTTTTTACTCGGGGGGTGAGCACACTGACGCCCCGTACGATATAGAGAGGGAAGCTATCAGCGACAGCAGGCAAAGGAATATACCATTCACTTCCTCTAAGGTAAGCCCGCCAAAAAAGCCGATGTTTGGGATCATACACGAGTAAAGAGTCGCCTGTACTGAGCGGCACATTCCTAAGCACTAGAGATATGGGATATCGCCCTTCACTCACCACGCCAGCCATCAAGAAAGTATCCCCAGTGGTGAGTTCTGCATTTCTGGGGTAGGTAATGGCAATATAATGTACCCTCTCGCCGCGATATCCCATGCCTGTGGCTTGGCAGCGAATCTCTAAAGGTGAAACGGAGACACTGGTAGGCACAGAGAAAACTCTTCGGAAGTAGTAAGGTGCATTCACTTGCTCAGTGGTCAGGGTGAGCGCACCTACTTTCCATTCCAGTGAAATGAAGCCCCCAGGTGTAATACCTGCATGAGAGATTTCTATAAAGAAGGAAGTGGCGGCGTCTGAGCGAAACCCTGACAGGCTTACAGAACGATGAATGGGATTCATGCCTGCAGATCGTCCTTCACCCGCTACATAGAGTGGAGAGTTGTCCTGCTCATAAGAGGCAGGTCCCCACCAATACCCAGCCGTATGATAACTTTCTAAAAGTCTCCACCAGAACCAGTTCTGCTGGGGGTGGCTCGTGTAGTTGGGGTCTTGATACAGAGTATAGCGTAAGCCAGGATTACCCCCCCATGTCAGAAAATACGCTGAGGTATCATTGTGATTGAGGGACATTTGGGGGTTTCCGTGCATGCCGGAAAGTCGGCGCATGAGCAGAGAATGCCGAAAGATTACCGAGTCAGGCTCTCCATCGTTGCGATGTCCGACAAACTCTATGAAGTCCGTCCCACTAAATACCCCATCTCCTCCATCTTCTACCCGAAGCGGTACCTCTTGCCCTCGCCAAAAAAGACGAAGACTGGCCGAGGGGACCCCTCCGAGTCCCATCTGCTGAGCAGTAGCTCGGTAAATACCCGTGCGCCCCACTTGGAGCTTGATATAGGTAGCACCGGGTTGAATCCAGTCGTTGTAATAAGGGAAAGGACGCTGCGCCCACACAAACACCAATAGCCCCAACGTCCAACGCATACCCCAAAGATACTAAACGAAAGCAGGCATTTCTTTGGCTCCCAAGAGGCTAAATAACTCACGATCTTGAGAAGGAGATGAGTTCGGCGTAGTGAGTAGTTTTTCTCCTAAAAATATAGAGTTTGCTCCTGCAACGAAACAGAGAGCCTGCTCCGTGAAGGAGAGGCGCTCTCGTCCTGCAGCCAGCCGAATTTTGGCGCGAGGCATGAGGATACGCGCAGTAGCAATCGCCCTAACCATGTCCCAGATAGATACAGGTTCTCGTTCTTCTAAGGGCGTCCCCGGAATGGGAACTAAGGCATTAATAGGCACAGACTCGGGATGCGGGTTCAGAGTAGCCAAGGTATGAAGCAAGTCTATCCGATCCTCTTCACTTTCTCCCAGACCTAAAATCCCCCCTGTGCATAGACTCAAGCCTGCTTCTCGGGCGGCTTGTAGGGTATGCAGGCGGTCTTGATAGGTCCGGGTAGTGATGATATGAGAGTAATAGCTTTCCGAAGTGTCTAAGTTATGATTATAGGCGGTGAGGCCAGCCGCTCGCAGAGCATGGGCTTGCTCGGGCGTGAGCATCCCTAAGGTAGCACATACTTCCAAACCTAAGGCTCGCACGGCTCGTATCATGTCCAAGACCTTTTGAAAATCTCGGTTGCTTCTCACTTCTCGCCAAGCGGCTCCCATACAGAATCGCGTGGCGCCAGCTTCTTTTGCTTTTTGAGCAGCCGATACCACCTCTTCTACTTCCATGAGACGATGCACCTGAATGCCCGTATGATAGCGCACCGACTGCGCACAGTATGCGCAGTCCTCAGGACATCCCCCTGTCTTGATAGAAAGCAGCGTACATGTTTGAATCTCCCCGGGCTTATGATACAGACGATGGATGGCGGCTGCTTCCATTATGAGCTCCAAAAGCGGTGTGCGATATAACTGAGCTACCTCTTCTCGGCTCCAGTCGCTGCGAATGGCGAGTTTCTCCACAGGGCAAAACTAATCAATTTTGGCGCAGTGCTGCGCTTCCTGTGGCGATTTCTCCTGCGTGGGCTAAGCTTACTTATAGCCCTGCTGTATGGGCTCATCATTCGCCTGCGCAACTGGCTATATGATAAACGCTGGCTCCGTATTCAGAAAGTCCCATGCCTTGTTATCAGCATAGGTAATCTTACCTTGGGTGGCAGCGGCAAGACCCCCTTCGCTTTATTTCTGCTAAGCTGGCTACAACAAAGAGGTATCCGAGCAGCCTATCTCAGTCGGGGCTACAGAAGACGCAGCCGTGGTTATCAAGAAGTACATCTCAGTGCCCCAGATGCTGCTTTACGATATGGCGATGAAGCCTTCATGGTCAAATCTCGCCTGCCCCATATCCCAGTAGCGGTATGCCGCGAGCGAGTTCTGGGCGCCCAAACCCTCCTCCAGAATCATCCCGAGCTCCAAGCGATTGTTTTAGACGATGCCTTCCAGCATCGCAGTATCCACAGAGACGTAGATATTCTCATTTCAGATGTTCAGAACGCCTTGTGGAAAGACTGGCTCTTTCCTTTCGGTAGGTTGCGTGAGCCGCTATCCAGCTATAAACGAGCCCACTTGCTCATCTGGAATCTCAAAAACCTCCCCAAGCCCCCACCTCTACGAAAGTTAAGAATACCCACTCTCCTTTTTCGGTATATTCCCTCTAGGCTCATCCCCGCCTTTGATGAACTGCCCCCGCTTTCTCTAGAGGATATACAGTATCAGTATGCTCATGCCTTCTGTGGAATCGCCTATCCTGAGAGTTTCCTGGCAGTATTGAGGAATTTATCGGTTTTGATTGGTCAAAGCTGGACCTTTCCCGACCATCATTTGTATTCCCCCCGAGAACTGGCTCGGATACACCGTCGGTTTCGTTCCCAACAGAAGCGCATGGAAGGAGAAAAGCTGTTGCTTCTTACCACAGAAAAAGACTTAGCCCGGTTGAGAGGCAGCCCTCACCTCTCTGTGCTTCAAGGCATGCCACTTTATGCCCTAGCCATAGATATGGTACCACTGAAGCCCGAGGAAACCGATGCCCGACTACGCCAACTTCTTTCCTTTGCATTTGAAGTATGACCACACCTGAGGCTTACAGCCACTTCCGAGAGACCCTAAACTACATTCGGCGCTATTTTACAGGAGAAGTAGAAGTGGGGATTGTATTAGGCACGGGATTAGGACGGCTCGCCGAAGCCATAGAAAAAGAACACCAGCTTGCCTATAATTTTATCCCGCATTTCCCTATCAGCACCGTAGAAAGTCATTTTGGACGCTTGATTTTTGGCAAGCTGGGCGGCAAAAGAGTCGTCGCTATGCAAGGGCGCTTCCACTACTACGAAGGCTACAACATGTACCAGATTACGTATCCGATTCGCATTATGAAGCTCTTAGGCGCTCATACCCTTCTGCTCTCTAATGCAGCCGGCGCACTCAATCTCTCGTTCAAACTGGGCGATCTCATGATTCTCCGAGACCACATCAACCTCCTCCCCGAAAATCCCCTGCGCGGTATCAACTTAGACCAACTCGGACCGCGTTTCCCCGATATGAGCAGCCCTTATCATCCTGAACTTATCCAGAAAGCTTTAGAGATCGCCCAGAGACTCAACATACCTCTCCATCAGGGCGTCTATGTAGCCGTTCAAGGCCCCAACTTAGAGACCCCCGCCGAATATCGGTTTCTCCGAATTATCGGGGGGGATGTCGTAGGCATGTCTACTGTACCCGAGTGCATCGTAGCCAATCATATGGGAATGCGGGTATTTGCCATGTCTATCATCACAGACATCGGAGACCCCGATAATCTCAAGCCTGTTTCTTTAGAGGAGATTATCCAAGTAGCGAATCAGGCAGAACCCAAACTTACCCAGATATTTACCGAACTCGTGCGCCAACTCTGACCTGGCTAAGCAGTAGAGCGGCATTTCTTCTTATCCTCACGACAGCGAAGGGACAACCCACCCTTTTTCTCCCCACCCCCACAGATACTGGGGCAAGTACATCCCCTTCTTATTTACCGGCTTATGTCGCATGGTATGACCCCTTGGATACTGCTTTCTTTACGCTGCGGCTTGGCTACTATAAGCCTTATCTTCCTTATCTCTGGGGTCTCTTAGAAGAGAGAGAGCCTCTACGACTTTTTCCTACTTCGCAAAGAGCATATCAAGTGCGCACCATACCCTACATCCGAACCCGAGCCCCTTATACACGGGTACGATTTGACCAGGTATCCCGGCGAACCCAACTGCTGTATGCTCAACATGGACAAAACTTCGGCAATAAAGGGGGCTTGAGCTTCATCTATCAGCGACGCACCCGCTTAGGCGAATACCTACGACAAGCTACAGACCATTATGGGCTGGCCCTTCGCACCTTTGCATCGTATAAGGGCGTATCTCTCTCTGCATGGGGTGGATGGAACCAGTTAGATGACCAAATTAATGGCGGCATCGTATATCGCACCTCGCCTTGGGAGGCTTTTGGGAAAGAACGGCAAGCTATACGCCTACCTCAAGGGCGCACTCGTACTTGGTATCGTTTCGCAGCAGCTGAACTCAGTATATCTCTTCCACTCTCCATAGGCCTTCTCGGTAAAGCTGCCATAGATGAAGAGCGCTACCATATAGAGACAGGAAAAGCCAATGTAGGGGAATCGCCTTTTTCCCCCGATACCATACCCCTCTCCTGGCAGGTACGCCAAACCCGAACGACCTTAGAAGCACAAATTCTCTGGAGAAAAGCCCATCTCTATGTAAGTTCTCAGGAATATTCGGGCGTAGGCGAAGCTTTCTTTCAAAGGAAATGGTTTCTTCCGCTTCTCATGATAGGGGGTTCTTGGTGCGGGGAAAGGGTAAAGATAGAAGGGGCTTATGGCAGATGGACAAGGAAGGACTTATCTCCTATCTACTGGGGAGAAGTGCGGGGATACCCATGGCACTTAGAAATCGGAGTAGCCCACCAGCAGCAGGTCGCCCCGTGGCTGGGCTATCAAAACCTTTGGGAACAAAAACCCATTCCCATAAGACTCACGCAGGGGTGGATAGGCTATCGCTGGAGAGCCGATAGCACGTGTCTGCCTTTTCAGCTACGGCTCAGAGGCATGCGGATAGAGAATCTATGGCTGCCGACTGCCCCGGCCCCCCTCTTCGCAAACATATGGATGCTTTCTCCCGAAGTAGAAGGAGAGGTTGCATACCGATGGGCTGGCATAGCAATGAAGCTGGCTTTCCAACAGAATCTTCGGCGCAGTAGCCTGCCCATAGCTTGGAGGGGGGTTTATCCTATTTGGAGCGGGTGGATACAACCTTATGTGCGCTGGCGCTTGCCAGGCAGAGTGCCATTGTACCAACTGGGCGTGCGACTTGCAGGCTTTACACCTTTTACACTCCTCTCATATGAGCCCAAAATGATGTTATTCTATCCCACCCCAGGTCGGTCATTCAATCAGCCTTTTCACTGGCGAGCTGAACCCTACTTCGTGGTACTGGTGCGCCGCGTAATGGTATATCTGCGTGTAGAACACCTGACCGAGCGGATAATAGCACCGGGCTATTACCTCAGTGCGTGGTATCCTATGCCAGGGAGGGCCTTTGCTTTCGGGGTACAGTGGGACATTTACAACTAAAACTGGAAGTTATAGGTGAGCGAAGGGAGCCAGCGGAAAAGGTAGAGATTGTAGGCGCGTTGGATGTCAGGATTGTTAGGGTCTCGACGCAGGCGAAGAGCCCACATGTTGCGCCTGCCGTAGATATTATAGAGCGAGAAGTTCCAACTGGAGCGCCAGCGTCTGCCCTCCCGGGGCAAAGACTTCCAAGTAATAGAAATATCCGCTCGGTGATAATCAGGCATACGGCGATTATTCCGTTCGTTATACACCCCAATGACCTGTCCATCGTAGATATATTTCGCTGCGGGAAGGGTAATGGGCCTTCCCGTGGCATAAATCGCCGTGAAACCGAAGTCCCATCGGTTATTAGGTGAGTATTGTAGGACGAGGGTAGCTTGATGCGGACGGTCTATGTAGTTCGGAAAAGGACGCGGGGTAATCTCAGGAATGTAGCGGAAGCTGCGGCTGTAGGTATAGGATATCCAGCCCGTGAGACTACCGGTGAGTTTTTGAATCATCCATTCGCTGCCATAAGCCCAACCTCTCCCCTGAACTAAGTCTCTTTCTAAGAGGGGATTGAGGAAGGTTTCGGCGCCAGAGCGCAGGTCTAAGATGTTATCCATGTAGCGGTAGAAAGCTTCCCAGGAGATGTCCCAGTTATGCCCTTTCCAGCGGGGAGTGCCTTGGAGGGCGAGGGCGGTCTGATAGCCGTCTTGTCGGCGCACGTTAAGCGTAGTGGGCCACCAGATGTCTGTGGGCAAGCCCACAGGCGAGAGGGTTGCTACATGCAGAAACTGCTGGACTCGACTGGCAGCGGCCTTGAGTGCCCAACGCTCCGAAAGCGCATAGCGCACACTAAATCTGGGCTCTAACCCTCCCCACGCATCCACGAGACGATTAGCTTGGAAACGAGCCGTATCTCTTACTTTCAGTTCTGACGTGTAGCTATATAGCGTAGCGGGTCCTAACAGCCCGAAGCCCGCCCAACGCAGTCCTCCTTCCAAGAGCCAGCGGCGATTGAGTTTATAGTTAGCTTGCGCATAAGCAGAGACCTCTACCCCTCGCAGAGAAGGTACAGAGAACTTGATAAAGCTGGAGGTATCGCTGGTAGGTATGAACTTCCCAGGCAAGAATACATGGTGCGTAGCTCCTGCACCGAATTTGAGTTTGAGGCGATCGGTAGCATAAAAGTCCGCATCCGTACGCCAGCCAATATCCTCAATTCCAGAGGAGTATTTAGCCTGTATTCTACCCTGCTCTAAGAGAAAGGCATAATCATACTTGCTATAAAAGGCAATTGTATTGAAGAAAAGACGGAGACTGGGTATAAAGTTCCATCGAAAGGTCGTAGTTGCGTTGCCCCAGTTGAGTCCAAAGACCGAAGTCTCAAACACATCGCGTCCAAAATAGCCCGAGAGATAAAATCGGTGCTTATCACCTGCTTTGTAGTTGAGTTTAGCCGTGAGGTCATAGAAGAAGAGCTTAGTTTTGCGCAGCTCGGGGTCTCTGGCAAAAAGCAGGAAGAGGTCAGCATAGGTGCGGCGAGCAGTGATAAGCATGCCGGCGCGGTCTTTGAGGAGTGGGCCTTCTATATTTAGGCGGGAGGAGATGAGTCCGACTCCCCCGGCGGCTCGCCATTGGGGGCTCGTGCCCTCTCGCAGTCGTACATCCAGAACGGAAGAAAGTCGCCCTCCGTATTCAGGCGGCATATAGCCCTTGTAGAGTTGAGCTTCTTGAATAGCATCGGAGTTGAATGCAGAAAAAATACCACCAATATGCCCAGGGTTATATACTACCGCTTCATCTAAGAGAATAAGATTTTGGTCAAAAGAGCCTCCCCGTACGAAGAAGCTGGAACTCCCATCCCCTGCCGTTGCCACGCCTGGCAGGAATGATAAAGACCGAAGCACATCTACCTCGCCAAAGAAGGCAGGGAGCTTTTTGAGCTGCTGGATGTCTAATCTATTTTGGCTGAGTGCTGCCCCCTCAAATCGCCTCTGCTCATAGGTCTCTACTATCTCCACACCGCGCAGTTCCACCCCTTCTTCCCTTAGCTCAAAATCCTTGCGTATATCTTTATCCAGCTTGAGCCGGAGAGTATCGCTGCGATATCCCACAAACTGAACGATAATAGTATAGGACCCTTCATTCAGGCGAAGAGCATAATATCCGTAGGCGTTCGTGAAAGTGCCTGTGCCCCGCTCCACTACAAGCAAGCGCGCCCCACTCAGTGCTTCTTTATTAGTTGCATCACGAACATAGCCGCTTATGGTGTGGCTGCGCTGCGCCCATAAAGTTCCGAGCAGTAAAACTGCTCCCCACAGCCTCATGCTTTCAAAAAACAAAATCTCTATACAGCAGAGGTTTCCTGAGTTTCCGCCCCATTGTGTATCTTAGAGGGGAGTTATGAACTGCTCAGGTTTAGGGGTAGCGCTCGTTACCCCCTTCAAGCAAGATGGCTCTCTGGACGAAGACTCACTACGACGCTTAGTGCGGCATGTAGTGCATAACGGGGCGGATTACCTTGTAGCCTTAGGAACGACCGGCGAAGCTGTAACGCAAACCTTAGAGGAGCGATGCCGCACAGTGGAGATAATATTTGAGGAGATAGGAGAGAAAGTACCCGTAGTAATCGGAGCGGGCGGTTATGATACAAAGGCCATTCTTCACGAAATGCGCGTTTATGCGAACAACTTTCCGGCCCGAGCCTTCCTTTCCGTAACCCCCTACTACAATAAGCCTACCTCTGAAGGACTTTTTGCTCATTATGCTTATTTGGCAGAGCGCAGTCCCCTCCCTATCATCCTTTATAATGTCCCTGTGCGCACAGGCGTGAATCTCCCGCCTGCTGTTACTATCCGACTGGCTCATGCCTACCCTAGTAAGATCATAGGTCTCAAAGACGCATCGCTGGATTTAGTGCAGGGCATACAAATGCTTCAGCAGTTGCCGCCTTCTTTTCAGATGATAAGTGGGGACGATGCCTTAGCTGCACCTGCCATCCTTATGGGATATGTAGGGGTTATTTCAGTATTAGGGAATGCTTTGACGCGTCCAATGGAGCTACTGGTAGAAGCAGCTCGTCAAGGCGATTTGGGAGAGACTCGCAAGCTAACAAGCGAACTCCTTCCGCTGATGCGGCTCTGCTTCGCCGAGGGCAATCCCACTAGCATCAAGGGTCTTTTGGCAGAAATGGGGATTACGGAAAGTTGGACTCGCCTGCCCCTCCTCCCTGCTTCACTGGAACTGCGGGCCCAGATGCGGAAGGCGCTGGAAGGGTTTTATGCTTCGGCTTGAGGAAGGCGCCTCATAGTCTGGGACATGCGCTGATATAAGGATAATCGCATTTTATGTTTTTAGCCCCCCACCCTATTCAATCTGAATATTCCCGTAAATCGTCTGATTGCGAATAGACTCTATCACATATCCATACCGCATGCCTGTGGGATCATACACATTTCGCCAGCCCAAAGAATAACTGATCTCAGGGGTGAGCTTCACCCGCTCTAAGTAGATATCTACTCCTACTCCTGCCACCCACTGCCAGTCCCACCGCTGCATCCGAATCAGCTCGGGATTATCGCGCATGCGTCTGTCGGAGGTGAGATTGAGCCCAAACTGCATCCCTGCCATCATATACACCCGAATTCCCTTGTAAAACTGCGATTTATACTTGAGTAGGATGGGAAAATACAAGTATGCCGATTCTAAGCGGCGTTTGACGGAACTATCTGGTAGTTCTATGAAGATATTGCGCTGCTGAAGGGATACCTGCGGAATAGTTCGCAAATCAAAGTACTTATGCAGCTTCTTATTAGCGATAATTCCGAGGTTGAGTCCGGGCACACCTACTACCCGAACCATCGTAGGTCTGCCAGCGGTAGGGGTGCTATAGAGCAGGTTTTTGTATTGAATTTTGACCTGATTATAGTTGAAGCCCATGAGCAGTCCGAGATTAAACTGGCGAGTGTCGTGGTAGAAGCTATATTGGGCAAAGAGCCAGCCCAGTAATAGAGATGAGAATTGCTGCATTAGGTATCCAGAAGGTAAATGATAGAAGCGCCTCCTAGCAAAGGTACGTAACTACCTCGCATAAATCCTGCCTGCAAGGCGAGTTGTAGGAAGGCATCTCGGTGAGGAAAAGCCCGAGTGGATTCGGGGAGATAGGTATAAGCTGCTTTATCTCGGGCATACAGAGCGCCCAAGAGGGGTACATAGAGCCGGAAATAGAACCAGAAAGGGAGTTTCCAGAGGAGTTGGGTGGGCATTCCGGTCTCCAAGATGACGGCGCGCCCCCCTGGCCGAAGCACACGACGCATTTCCATAAGCGCTTGGAGTCGGTTCTCAAAGTTGCGCACTCCATACCCCACCACGATAGCATCCATCATGCTGTCTGCAAAGGGAAGTTGATGGGCGTCCGCTACTTGGAAATGCCATACTACTTGAGGGGGCTTCTTAGCGGGTGCGCGCGCCAACATAGCCGGTGTAATATCCACCAGATACACTTCCTTTAGCGAAGGGAGCACTTGACACGCTGCCAAGGCAAAGTCCCCAGTGCCCGCAGCCAAATCTAAAAGCCTTTCGGGCTGAAGCGGTCGCAAGAAAGAAGCGGCTTTGCGGCGCCAGTGCAAATCTAAGCCAAAGGTCATGAGCCGATTCATGCGGTCATACCGTGAAGCAATCCGCCGGAACATCTCCGAAACTGCCTGGGTATTCTGCATACTTTTGACTAATGCAAAACAAACTAAAGCGGGTTACGACGCGCACTTTGCAGGAGATGAAGGCAGCGAGCGAGCCCATCGTGATGCTCACAGCTTATGATTACACCTTTGCGCGCCTTTTGGATGAGGCAGGGGTAGAAGTGCTACTGGTAGGCGACTCCGCTTCTAATGTAATCGCAGGACATGAGACGACACTTCCGATTACGTTAGACCAGATGATTTATCATGCCAGTGCGGTGGTGCGCGGCGCCAAGAGAGCGTTGGTAGTGGTGGATATGCCGTTTGGTTCGTATCAGGGGGATTCTCGGCGAGCCCTCCACGCTGCTATACGAATCATGAAAGAAAGTGGAGCGCATGCAGTTAAAGTAGAAGGGGGAGAAGCTGTCTTAGAAGCAGTTGCACGTATCACTTCGGCGGGGATACCTGTCATGGGGCATTTAGGACTGACCCCGCAGTCTATCTATCAGTTTGGAGGGTACCGCGTGCGCGCTAAAGAAGCCTCCGAAGCCGAACGACTTCGTCAGGATGCGAAACGCTTAGCCCAAGCCGGTATATTCGCCTTAGTCTTGGAGAAAATTCCTGCGTCCTTGGCTCAGGAGGTAACGCAGTCCTTACCCGTTCCTACTATCGGTATAGGAGCAGGGCCCTACTGCGATGGGCAAGTATTAGTCCTGCATGACATGCTTGGACTGAATAAAGCTTTCTCGCCGAGATTTTTGCGCCGGTATGCAGACTTAGCGGATATAGTAGAAAAAGCCTGCAAGCAGTATATCCAAGATGTGAAACAGCGAGATTTTCCTTCCCTACAAGAGAGTTATGAGTGAAGAGGTGTATTGCCTCGGATGCGCAGGGCGAAATCCGCCAGCACGAGGGCTGTCATTGCTTCTACTATGGGTACGGCACGCGGCACGGGGCAAGGGTCATGCCTTCCGCCTTTCAGTTCCAAGACCACAGGTTCTCCCGCTTTTGTCGTTGTATGCTGCGGCTGACGCAGCGTAGCAATCGGCTTGAAAGCTACCTGAAAGAAAATCGGCTCGCCTGTAGAAATCCCGCCCAAGATACCGCCTGCTTGATTAGTGAGGGGGCGCACTTGCCCTTCTTGGACGCCGAAGGGGTCATTATGGTCAGAACCGCGCAGCGCTGCCGCCTCAAATCCCCGCCCGAAGGCAAAGCCCTTTGCGGCGTTGATGCTCAGCATAGCATAGGCTAAGCGGGCAGAGAGTTTATCATAGATAGGCTCTCCCAAGCCCGGCGGAATGCCCTCCACCCGAGTACTCACAACGCCACCAGTCGTATCCCCTTCCGCTTGAAGCTGCAGAAGATAGGCCTCTATTTGCTTACTCACTTCTGGATCAGGACAGCGCACTGGCGAACGCTCTACCTCTTCCAGCCTCTGGGGTTCATACATCGTATGATAAGGACCAATAGCGGAAGTCCATGCTATGATTTGCACCCCAGGGTAGAGCTTCTCCAAAAGCTGGAGTGCTACGGCACCTGCCGCCACTCGTGCAGCCGTCTCTCGCGCCGAACTGCGCCCTCCACCCCGAGGGTCTATGTGCCGATATTTGAGAAAATACGTATAATCTGCATGAGAAGGGCGAAAAACTTGCGCTATCTCTTCATATTCTTCGGGACGAGCGTTCTGATTGGGCATCCATAGGGTGAGTGGAGCACCGGCTGTGCGCCCTTGATAGAGACCGCTAAGCACTTCTACTCTATCGGACTCGCTGCGCGGTGAAGTATATGCAGACTGCCCTGGGCGCCTACGCTGAAGAGCTGATTGAACTCGTTCCCAATCTACGGGCAAATTCGCAGGGAGTCCATCTATTACCACTCCTATGCCCGCTCCGTGCGACTCTCCAAAGGTCGTTATCCGAAGCGCCTCACCGAACGAATTCATAAACCCCTATGTCAGGCTGAGCATCTCGCTGCCTTCCCCTTAGGTCGTAGGATATGGAAAAGTTAGCTTCATACTTTCCACGATTGATAAGAGGGCTCTCTGACTGAAGGGGATATCCTTCATCAGCTTTGCCTAATTTAGGGTCAGAAAGATACAGCAAGCTATCTCCCGGGAAGGTGCGAGGATGCCGAAGGGCGCAGTAATCATAGCGCCGCTGAGCCGTAGATGGGGATTGTAGGTCTTCTACGATTGCTTCGGATTTCGTACTCCAGAAAAGGCAGTTGAGTGCCTGCAGCTCTGAGGGATAGGTGAGTATGCGGTCTGAAAGTCTCAGGAAGTCTGTGAGGAGAAAGGCGGTTTGTCCTCGGCGCAAGTCCCCTTGGTCATAGATAAAGCTACAGTGTAAGAGCTTATATTTTCCGCCGCCCAATAGCGCGGCACAGGCTTGCCCACACCGAAAGACCAGCGTATTCACCGCTTCTAATATAGGCGCGCTGGACAGGCTCGGACTAAATCCCAGCGCCAAAATCCCATAGTTTGCCGCACGCTGGATGATACAGCCCTCCATATACACTTTCGGGAAAGCAGAACCACCGGTAGAGTCTATGCGTATAGCTATACTACTTTGGCTAATGTGTGTATAGAGTAGGCGATTATCTCGGCTGCTGACGAGAAAATGAATACCTTGCCATTGACCTGCGGCTTGCGTATAATAAGGCTCTAATCGCCATCCCTGCATACTGATAGGAGCTTGGGGGGTGCCCAGTGCTTCTAAGCGGCCTGCTATGTAAAGCCCAGAGGAGAGTTCGCCTTTGAGAGGACCGCTCTCCCACCGCCGCGCCGAAAAGTATAGCTTAGAGCCAGGAAGGATACGAAGCACCGCTTGCGGCCCTATGTAGAAGAACCCATCTATCACAATAGGTTTATCATTGGGCAGGGAAACTACCACACTATCCAGTCCAAAGTTGCGGAAGATATATGCTGCTATCAGAGTGGCTTTGAGGGCTATAGTTTGCCTTCCAGCTTCTGTCTCTAAGATGAGATGGTCTTCTCGGGTGGCATCTATGAAGGTGGTATCTTTGAGCTGGAAGAAAACTTGAAGGCTATCTTTACTTCCCAGCTCATGATTGTAGATAGGTCCGGGCTTTCCATCCAAAATGAAAGAGAAAGGGCTCTGGCTTCCCTGTTCTAAATAGGCTGCCCGGAGGATGACAGGATGCGAATGAGGATTGTATATCCACAGGCGCTGGGTGGGAGAGAGGAGCGTAGAGAAAAGCGAGTCAAAGCGCACGGTATCCCGAGAGAAGCGCAGAAGTCCAGGTCTGGGAGGGAGAAACTCCCTTCGGCAAGAAAGTGCTAAGAAGGCTAAGAGAGTAAATCCTACAGGGAAGCGCTTAGGTATGAAGGGCATGAGGCGTTTCAGGACGCAGGAGGGGAAAGAGCAACACTTCTTGCAGGCTAGGGGCATCCGTTAGTAGCATTACCAGGCGATCTGTGCCCAGTCCCAGTCCTGCTGTGGGCGGCAAGCCGAACTCCAATGCCCGTAGAAAATCTTCATCCAAAGGCATCGCCTCTTCGCCACCCGCCGCACGCAGCTCAGCTTGGCGCTGCATCCGCTCCCGCTGATCTATGGGATCATTAAGCTCTGAGTAAGCATTAGCTAACTCTTTTCCTGCTACGATTAGCTCAAAGCGTTCTGTTAGAGTGGGGTCGTCTCGGTGCCGCCGCGCCAAGGGACTCACCTCCACCGGATAATCCATTACAAAAGTAGGCTGGATAAATGTCGGCTCCACCACCTTATCAAAAAGCTGCTGAATTAGGTCTATCTTCTCATAGGGCGGGGAAGGAAGCGGAATATTTCGCTCTTGCAGAAGGGATTGAAGTTGAGCTTCTGAAAGTTCTCGTACTTCTACCCCCAAAATCTCTCTCAAAGCCTCATAATACCGCACTCTCCGATAGGGAGGCGTAAAGTCTATCTCGTAGTCCCCATACTTCACGCGAGTAGTTTGTAGCACTTCCTGCGTCACGTGTTCTAAGAGCGCCTCTACCAAATCCATCATCCAATAGTAGTCCTGATAAGCAACATAAAGCTCTACTTGGGTGAACTCTGGATTATGGAAGCGGTCTATGCCTTCATTCCGAAAGTCTCGGGAAAACTCATACACCCCTAAGAATCCCCCTACGATGAGGCGCTTGAGGTAGAGCTCGTTAGAGATACGCAGGTAAAGGGGCATTTCTAAGGCATTATGATAGGTAGTGAAGGGGCGAGCGAAGGCCCCTCCATATATGGGCTGTAAGATTGGAGTCTCAACCTCTAAATAGCCTCTATCATTGAGAAAGTTGCGTATGGATTGAATGATGGCTGTACGCTTGCGGAAAAGTTCCCGCACCCCTAGATGCACAATCAAATCCACATAGCGCATGCGATAGCGTAGCTCTGAATCCGTGAATGCTGCATAGACTTTCTCTTCGGTTTCTTTTTCTATGGGAAGGGGACGGAGGCATTTAGCGAGCAATGCAAAGCGTTGCACATGGACGGTGATTTCTCCTGTCTTTGTCGTGAAAACGAAGCCCTCTACGCCGATAATATCACCTAAGTCTAAGAGTTTCTTGAAAAGAGTGTCATAGAGCTCGGGTTGGGCGGCGAAGTCATCCCGCTGAAAGTAAAGCTGAATATCTCCGGTATGGTCGCGCAGTACTGCAAAGGAGGCTTTGCCCATGATGCGCTTGCGCCAGATTCGTCCAGCAAGTCGGACGGATTTGAAGTCCAGCTTCTGCTGAGGATAGTAGCGCAGAATATCCGCTGCCGTCGTATTAATGGGAAAAGGCTTGCCTGAGAAGGGCTCTATACCTAAGCGACGCAGTTCTTCTAACTTATAGGAGCGAGTAGGGTCCATACGACGCAAACCTAAGAGATAGGCACTTCTCCCCAAGCCGCCAGCGCCGCTAAACGGCTGAGCTTATCCGCTTCTTCGGGCTTCTTGTCTCTGCGCCAGCGTAGGATACGGGGGAAACGCACTGCATACCCGCATTTATGCCGGGCAGAAGGCTGTATCCCCTCAAATCCAATCTCAAAAACCCATTGAGGCGGCACTTTGACAATCGGTCCGATCTTTTCTGTGGCCTGTTGGCGAACCCATCGGGTTAGCTCTTGCATTTCGGCGTCCGTAAGCCCCGAATAAGCCTTAGCGAAAGTAATCAGTTCCCCCTCCTCACTCCACAATGCAAAGGTGAGGTCCGTAAACCAGCCCGACCGACGACCATGCCCTCGCTGCGCATATACTAAAACAGCATCCACGCTATAGGGTTCTCGTTTCCATTTCCACCAGTAGCCGCGCTTGCGACCCGAGAGATAGGGACTGTCCTTGCGCTTGAGCATAAGACCTTCCGCCCCGTAAGGGGGATTCGCTCGGACCGCTTGATATTCTGTCCAGGTTTCTGCCCTCAAAATAGGAGAGACCTCTATCTGCGCAAACCTCTGCCTAAGTTCCTCCAAGAGCTGACGGCGCTCAGAAAGGGGTTTCTCCCGAATATCCGTTCCCTCTATCTCCAATAGATCATAGAACCACACAGTGGCGGGATACTCAGCAATGAGGGCTGTGGAAGGCCGCTTACGCAGAAGCCGTTTCTGCAGGGCTGCGAAGGGAAGGACTTGCCCCCCCTTCACCATCAGTAGCTCTCCATCTAATACGGTTCCAGAAGGCAAGCGGCGAAATCGCTCTATTAGTTCAGGGAAGCCAGCATTGATACAGACGCCCCCCCGCGAGATGAGACTGACCTGTCCACCCCGCACAATCACTTGTACTCGGACCCCGTCCCATTTCCACTCTACTTGATACTCCGAGGGACTGCCCAGCTTGTCCAGAAAGTTTTCCCCTAAATCCTCTACGGGATACGCCAGAAAGAAAGGATACGGCTCTAAGGAGAGCGTTTGCCCTGCTCTGAGGTAGGTGAGGAAGTGGGGGGAAGGGTGCCAAGCCGCAGTGAGCTTCTGCGCAATAGCAATCTCAGGTACTTCTAATGAGATAGACAGGGCTCGGATTACCAGTCCTTCCGCTACGCCTACCCGCATGCTGCCCAGCAGCAGCTTATGAAGGAGGAAACTTTCCCAGAAGCTTAGCGCGTCCCAGTGAGTGTGAAGCCACTGGCGTTGCTCTTCGGAAGGGGACTCAGCTAAACGGGGAAGCTCTACTTCGGCAAGCTGAGGAAGGGGAGGAAGCAGCCCAGAGAAAGGACGATGGCGATTAGGAAGCAGTAGAGCCACCGTCTCAGAAAGGTCCCCGACATGATGATAGCATTCTTCTACCAGAAGTACGGGGATTTGGAGATAGTCTGCCAGCCACTGCCGAAGCTGCCTCGGAGAAACAAAGCGCCGAGCATGTCCGCCCGTCAGTAGCTTCACCGCCCAAGCTGCCTCATGCGCATCAGCTTCCCGGAAATACGCTGTCAGTGCCGCTAAACGCTCATTTTGGCTCTGGGTCTGGTCCAAAGCTCTGTACAGTTCCACAAACCGCTGCATATCCGCTTAGACTCGTGCGCGCAAGCGAGCCTGTACCTGCTTTATAAACTCATCAAAAACTACATGGCTATCGTGCGGACCCGGGGAGGCTTCGGGATGATATTGCACCCCTTGGATAGGGAGATATTTGTGGAAAAATCCCTCCACAGTATGGTCGTTGAGATTGATATGACTGAGAACAAGGTCCGACTGAGCCTCCAAGGCTTGTTTATCTATGGCAAATCCATGATTTTGGGAAGTGATAAATAGCCTTCCAGTGGGCAGGTGTTTGACAGGATGATTACTGCCGCGATGCCCGTAAAGCAATTTATAGGTTGGCACGCCTAAGGCTAAGCTCAGGAGTTGATGCCCTAAGCATATTCCTAAAATAGGTAGTCCTGTGCCAACAAGCACCTTTACGGTGCTAATAGCATAATCCATCGCTGCTGGATCCCCAGGTCCATTAGAGAGAAGGATGCCCGCTGGCTCGAATCTTTTGACCTCCTCCCAAGGAAAGTGCGCTGGGAATACGCCCACATATGCGCTTCTTTGGACGAGATGGTCTATGATCGCTCGCTTCACGCCGAAATCCCACACCGCTATCCGAATACCGCCCGTATCTCCTACGAAGTAGGGGTGAGCTGTGCTAACTTGTGAAGCCAGTTCCAGCCCCTGCATAGAAGGCTGCTGGCGAAGGAGTTCTCTATCTTCAGGAGCGGGGGGGTCGGTGGTAAGCAGGGCATTTTGAGCACCGCCTGTGCGCACATGCCGCACTAAGGCGCGTGTGTCTATGCCCGCGATAGCAGGCACTCCATGCATACGCAAATACTCCGGTATGCCTAAGGCTTTTCCAGCTCGGCTGAAAAAACTGCTAATATGCCGAGCAACCAACCCCCGAATCATCGGACGCTCATGCTGCCACTCCTCGGTAGCAGTGCCGTAGTTGCCTATATGAGGCAAAGTCATTACTAAAATCTGACCCCAGTACGAGGGATCCGTGAAAATCTCAGGATATCCTGTCAAAGCTGTATGAAAGACTATTTCGCCGATAAACTTGCCTTCTGCTCCTACGGCTATGCCTTCGGCACTCCAGCCGTCCTCTAACAGAAGATAAGCCTTCTTCATGAGAGCGGAGTACGAGGCGGTACGGACTCAAACGAGGGAAGTTCTGCTTTGCGCAGCCCTTCTAAGACTTGGTCCAGCTTCTCTGGCGTTACTGAAAAGACCATGCGTCTGCCTTCTATTTGCACGACAGGAGGGGTATCGCAGGCTCCTAAACATTCCGCTTCCCGAAACCAGAAGACCCCATCCGAAGAAACCCCCTCTTCATTCAGCCCGAGCTTTTTATGAGCATAGTCCCACAGTTCTCGCCCGCCGCATTCTCCACAAGTGAAACAGGTACAGATTTCTACGAGCCACTTAGCTTTACGCTCAGTAAGGTACATCGTATAGAAAGTCGCCACGCCCTCCACATGCGCAGGAGGCAACCCTAAGGTATCCGCCACCAGTCGCAGCACCGGGGCAGACAAACTACCAAACTTTTCCTGCGCCATCCATAGCACCGGCATTACCGCACTTTGCCGCGTAGGATAGCGCTGGCATATCGCTTCTATGCGGGCTTTCTCCTCCTCCGTAAAAGCTACCGATTGCATCAGGCAAATCTACAAAACTACCTTTGCACTATGCGCTTAGTCATAGCGGGAACAATGGCGTTAGATACCGTTGAAACTCCCTTTGGGAAAGCCGAGCGAATCGTAGGAGGAGCTGCCACTTATATTGCATTAGCTGCTTCTTTCTACACGAAAGGTATCGGTATCGTCTCTATTGTAGGAAATGACTTCCCTGCGAGCATGCTGGCAGACTTAGAGCAAAGGGGCATAGACCTTACAGGAGTCGTGCGCCACCTAAGCAGACCCTCTTTCTTTTGGGCTGGACGATATCATGCTGACATGCAGGGACGCGATACCTTAGAGACGCAACTCAATGTACTGTTAGAGTTTCCTGACGCGCTCCCTCCTGCTTATCGCCAAGCAGAGATGCTTCTCTTAGGCAACTTAGACCCTGAACTCCAAATGCGTATCTATCAGCAAATAAACCCGCGCCCCCGCTTCGTTGCGATGGATACGATGAACTTCTGGATTACAGGCAAAAGAGAAGCATTAGAGCGTATGATAGCCCAAGTAGATATGCTCTCAATCAACGATGAAGAAGCTCGGCAGTTGGCTGGTGATTACTCTCTGCGGCGATGTGCCCGAGCGATTTTGGGTATGGGTCCGCGCTACCTACTCATCAAGAAAGGAGAGAATGGCGCTCTGCTCTTCCTCAAAAACGGTGAAATCTTTTTCTTTCCTGCCTATCCATTAGAGGATGTCTTTGATCCCACCGGGGCGGGGGATACTTTCGCCGGGGCTATCATGGGCTATTTGAGCCTACAAGAAGAAATTACCTTAGAAGCCCTCCAAGAGGCGATTATTCAGGGTACTATCTTAGCCAGCTTCTGCGTAGAACAGTTCGGCGTACAAGCGCTTCTCACCCTAAGTGAAAAAGAAGTGGAAGCCCGCAAAGAACAGCTTCTGCGAATGAGTCATTTCATTCGTTTGCCAGCCCGCGCTTAACCCTCTACTCCAGCCTAACTCTCCCCCTTATAGCCAGATTCGGGACCTTTATCCCGCTCATAAGCTACTGAATGCATAGCCTGGGTACCCTCTGTACCCCAAACTCAGGCAAGAATTCAAAACTTACTTGTAGAAAGTACCGCATGCCCTTCTATACACAGATTCTACTATGGCAGTACTGCTTCGGGCTATCGGAGCCGGGGTAAATGCGGGGTATCGTACCAGTGTCCTAAACAGGCTATATGTGGGCGATTGTATAAGTTTGCCAAGACACCGCATGAGGTTTGGAGTTATACTGCTGATAGGGATTGTTTGGAGTCAGGACATCATCTTGCGTCGGGTACAGAAGGCTGTACAAAAAGAGCCCGAACTACCTTCTGTGGTACAGCCAGCTGCGGAACGGCTTTGGCTGAAAGGCAAAGTCGTAGATGCCTCTGCGGGAGAACCCTTGGCCGGTGCTCACATTAAAGTACTGGGTAGCATACTGGGGGCAGTGGCAGACGCTCAAGGGGAATTTTTCATTCCTACCACCCTTACCCAGCCAGTAGAAGTGGAGGCAACATATGTAGGCTATCATCCCCAACGATTTACGATAACTCCCTCTCCCACTAAGGAAAATCCCCCCACGCTTGCTCTTTCTGCACAGGAGATTATTAGTGAAGAAGTTGTTATCGCGGCTTCTCGGACAGAAGAAAGGTTTCTCCGCTCTCCCGTCCAAATTTTTCCTCTCTCGGGCTTACAGCTTCGTCAGAGTCCTGTGGGCATAGATGCCCACACGATTTCCTTCCTACCCGGGGTAGACATCTCCTACTCCAGCATTACTTTTCCTATCCTGAATACCCGCGGCTTCAACTCCCCCCAGAATCCTCGTTTCATCAATCGGGTGGATGGCATAGAAATGCAATCTGTAGCCTTGGGGGTACCGGTGTTCCCCTTTACTTCGGCGCCGGATATAGATGTAGCTAATGCGGAAGTAATCTACGGACCTGCTTCTGCTCTCTACGGACCTAATGCCTTCAACGGGGCACTGATCACGACTCTGCGCAGTCCTTTTGCGTATCGGGGGCTATCCGCCCGAGTGCGCGCGGGCATGAATAACGCAGCCCACCCCTTCCGCCCTAACCCCTCTCCCTACTTGGAAGTACAAGCACGCTATGCCCATGTCTGGCAGGAACGCTTAGGCGTCAAGGTGGCATTGCAGCTCATGGATACCGAAGACTGGCTTGCTTGGGATACTACCGACATCGCAGGGTACAGCGGTGTCGGTCCTCCGTATAACATCCCCGGCTCCCAAAATCCCGGCTATCAGCCAGCTGGCGGCTACGGAGATGATGCGCGGATTTATTACTCGGGAACTCCAATCATTTTTGCGGACGGAAAGCCCATACCTCCATTCTATGTCAGTCGTACTCCTTATTTTGAGCCGGAGCTTGTCTCACCCAGTGCCCGCATCGGCAAACTCTCGGGCGGCGTCTTCTATCGTTTCTCAGACCAGCTCCAAGGCGAACTGACCTTCTTGCTCTCCACAGGACGCACAGTCTATTTAGGTGGTTATCGTTATGCTCTGCAAGACTTTTTGTTCCAAGCCTATAAAGCAGAGATTACCCATCCCCGCGGATTTTTGCGTGCCTACACATTCAGAGAATACGGGGGAGGAGCATGGGTTATTCCGCTTTTAGGGGCACAAGTGCTTGACGCCACGAAACCCCATCAAGACTGGTTTCTGCAATATCTCTTTACGTACGCGGGCTACTTAGACGCGTGGCTTACCCCTGCTGAGAAAGCGGCTTTTCGTGCGCACTATGGACGAGATGTGCCTCAGCCAGGAGACCATGCTGCTGCTCGGTGGATGGCAGACAGCGACACCCGCTTTCTGCAAAGTACTACGGCTGGTCTCATGGCCCAGAGCCTCAGTAATGTCTTACCTCTGCGTTGGGATGTGGGGATGGCTCGTCTGGCCCCTGAGAGTCCTCAGCTACGCGCCTTAGTGGACTCCATAGGACGCATTCCTATCAATCGGGGAGGTCCTCTGGTCTTAGACCGCTGCGCCCTCTACCATACCGAAGGTCAATATGAACTGCCCTCCTTCGGGGGCATCCAGGCTATCGCAGGCGGCAGCTTCCGAGTGTATGAAATCAACTCCGAAAGAACAATTTTCATAGACACGGCAGGCCCCATCTACAACTGGGAGGTCGGCGCCTATACCCAACTGCGTCGCAGCTTTTGGAATGAAAGAGTCATAGCTACTTTGGGATTGCGATACGATTATCGCCAGTATCTGGTAGGCCAGCTTACTCCACGCTTTTCGCTGAGCTACGCCATAAATAAAACAGGAAATCATGTCGTGCGAGGGGGATACCAAATGGGTTTCCGGAATGCTATTACGGATGCTCTGTTTATTCAGCTCAACACGCTGGGTTCCATCATGATTGGCGCATTACCTCAAATAGACAGGCAGTACGGCATCGCAAACGGAAACAATTACACAGCCAGTTCCATCAGTGCTTACCGAGCGGCTCGGGCCCAGGGTGTTCCCCCCGAACAAGCGGCAGCTCTGCTCAGAAGCCTTCCCTTAGGGCCTCTGCGTCCCGAAAAAGTCCATAGCTTTGAAATAGGAAGCCGCCATTTCATTTTCGGGCAAAAGCTTTTCATAGACCTCTGTTATGCCTACCAGCTTTATAAAGACCTTCATGGTACTATTCGCTTATATGGCCCCGCTGACCGTCAAAGCCCACTGAGTTATCAGGATGTAGAAAACCGGCGCCTTTCCAGGGTGTATAGTCGTTATTACAACGCCCCCGGCACACCCAAAGCCCACTTCTTCACAGTAGCTATGCAATATCGCATTACTCGGTATCTCAGCCTATCAGCTAACTACGGCTATGCGAATGCATGGGACCTAGATGAAGCCATAACCACAGAGCCTGGACTCAACATCTTCTTCAATACTCCTCTCCACCGAGCCAATGTAGGTTTAGAGCTTTTAGACTGGGGACGCTGGCGTGCTCAACTGCGCTATCAGTGGGTAGATAAAACCCCCTTGCCCGGATTCAACTGGGTAGTTCCTCCCTATCAACTGCTTCATGCGCAGGTAGCTTATCGTTTGCCGCGCATTCATAGCGAAATCCGAATAGGTGCTCAAAATCTGCTCAACTACTATCACATAGAGGTACCGTTTGGGCCGTATGTGGGGGGCTTGTATTATCTGCAGTATAGCTTCAGCCCTACAGACCTCTGATTGAGGAAGCTGCTCCGGTTTTGCCGGCTTACTTTTGGCCTCCTGTAAGCTGGGTAGAGGCAGCCAATCGGTACCGAACCTTCGCCGTGGGGTATCCGGCTATCCTGCCGCGAGGAGAATATTATGCGCGGTACTGGCTGCCTGAACGAGGTTGGCTCTCTGTGCCGATTCAGCGAGCACTGCGCAAAAATCCCCCGATAGCCACTTGGGAGCCTGCAAGCCGTTGGCGCCTCTATCACTGGCGCACTATCCAGACCCTCTACGGAAAAGCTCCTTTTTTCTACGAATGGCGCCCCTTCCTGGAATACCTCTACTTAGAACTCTCCGCTACTACCCTCCGGGAAATCACCACAACTATACTGGAATATCTCGCCTCTTTGTATGGCTGGAAATTTCAGTGGCTTCCAGAGAAACTGCCCCCTTATACCCCTTTCCCTTCCCCAGACACTTCCATCCTGCCTATCCTTCTAAGAAGAGGTATTTGAGCGGCGGGCATACCTATGCCAATAATACACCCCTTCTGCATAATAAATAGAGGCATCAGCAATATCTACCGCATAGTCTGCTATTTTCTCTAACATCTTTAGCGTGATAGCAATCTCTATCCAGGCTTCAGCTTCACGGGGTGAGATAGGCGAGGCAATCGCACGCTTGACTTTATCTAAGCACACCTGATAAGTCTCATCTACGGTGCGGTCTTCGCGGTCTATCTCTTTAGCCCGAGAGGTATCATTTTGAAAAAATGCATCCAGACAGGCCTCCAGCAGTTGTTTGACACTGCTGATGAGCTGAGCCAGGGGAAGGTCTGGGGGTTTTTGACTAGTTAGGATGGGCATGGCAAACGCCAAGCGCCGTCCAATCGTAGGTAGCCTTTCTCCAATCTCATCTAAATAAAAGTGCATGCGCATTACCGCTAACACAAATCGTAAATCACTGGCTACGGGTTGATGAAGGGCCAGAATGCGCGCACATCGCCTGTCCAACCGCATGTCCCCTTCTAACTGCTCCGACCGAAACCGCTCTATCTCTAAAAGCTCTTCCCAGCGCTGGGAATGTACATTTTCTTCCAGCCAGTTGAGCTGCTGGCGCAATCCCTGAACGACCTGGTGGGCTCGTGCGCGCAGTTTGGCTAT
>JANWZJ010000020.1 GCA_025054525.1 Bacteroidia bacterium
TAGGCTATCAACGAAGATAGCGTAGTTAGGATAAACAGTTAGGGTACCCAAGGGAGGCCCTGCATCCACTTGGGCGCTGTCAGGAAGGGTGAACTGCACTACGACATCTAAATCTTGCCCTTGGTCTACTTCTACGATAGGGGGTGAGAAGGTTACATTTACGTTCTGTTGGGTGCAGGGAGTGCAGCCAGTTGTCTGGGCCCTAAGAGAGAGGATGCCCACTACGATAACAGAGAGAAATCCTATCCGTTTCATATCACTACGAAGTTAAGCATAGCTAAGGATTGAGCAACAGCTCTTAGAGATGCAGTACGATTTTTCCGATTTGCTCGCCTTTCCATAAGAGGGTGAGGGCGTGGGGAAGCTGAGAGAAAGGGAGCTTGTACTCTATGAAGGGTCTGATGCGATGCTGCTGGATGAAGCGGAGCAGGGCTGCAAAATCGCGAGGGCTACCCATAGTGGAGCCGGTTACTTGAGCTTGTTTCCAGAAAAGGCGGCGCAGGTCTATAGTGGGGGGATTGCCACGGGTGGCGCCGTACACGACGATGCGTCCGCCTGGTCGCACAAGCCCCATATAAGCGGGAAAGAGTTCGCCCCCTATGCCATCTACAATCAGGTCAAAAGGCCCGGCTTTCGTGGCAAGCTGTTGGCTCCAGTCTGGCTGGGTGTAGAGCATACCGCCTTGAGCGCCGAGCTGCTGGGCTTTAGTGATTTTATCGGGGTGGCTGGAAAGCACCCATACTTCGGCGCCGGCTGCTACTGCGAGTTGGAGTGCCCACACCGCTACCCCACCCCCTATGCCAGGGATGAGTACTTTCTGTCCAGGTTGGAGCTTGCCTTGAACGAAAGTCGCCCGATACGCAGTCAATCCGGCTAACGGAATAGCTGCTGCCTCCGCCGGGGTGAGATGCTCTGGTATCGGATGCACATTTTCCGCAGGTATATCTACAAACTCTGCCAAAGTGCCTGCCGTAGGCATGCCTAAGATGTGATAGTTTTCACTTTGGACCTCTTCTCGGTCGCCCCATTCTAAGCTGGGATTGAGCAGGACGGTTTTCCCTAAGAGGGTGGTATCTGCTTTATTTCCTACTCCTACGACTTTACCGCAGCCATCCGAGCCCAAAATAGCGGGATACTGAATGCCCGGATATAGCCCCAGCCCTATCCACAGGTCGCGACGATTGAGGGCAGCGGCTTGTATTTGAACGCGCACATGGGTAGGGGGAAGGGGAGGCAAACCAACTTCTTCCCATCGCAAGACAGACTCCCACACTTTTTCCGCAGTAGGCTTCGTGCCCGAAGGAAGGGAAGCATGTAAGCGCCATGCCTTCATGCAGACTAAGTTGGTATTTTTGCCTAACATGGAGCTTACTGCCTTAGAGCAGGAAATTCTTTCGTATGCGCTCAATACGGCGGAAGCGCGAGCATCGTTTCGGCAGCGCTTTCTGCGGAAGGGGGGGATATTAGAGGCGCTGTTTGCGCAGCTTCGCACGCTACCCGAAACCGAGCGACGCACTATGGGGGCTCGCCTCCAGAATCTCCGCACTTTAGCCCAGCAGCGCCTCAGTGAAGCAGAAGCGACTACTCCTACCCCCACTTCCTCTCAATCTTTGCCAGCTGACCCTACCTTCCCCCATAAAATCTTTCAACCTGGGGCGAGGCACCCGCTCTCTTTGGTAGAGAAGCGAGTCGTGCGCATCTTCCAGCGGCTGGGTTATACCTTAGCCGAAGGGCCCGAGATAGAAGATGACTGGCATAACTTCTCTGCCCTTAACTTTGAGCCAGACCATCCTGCGCGGGACATGCAGGATACCTTCTTCATAGACCCCGAGCGTCAGATTTTATTGCGTACTCACACTTCTACTGTGCAAGTGCGGGTGATGGAGCGCCAGAAGCCTCCAATTCGGATTTTAGCCCCAGGGCGCGTTTATCGGCATGAAACTATTTCGGCGCGGGCGCATGTATATTTTCATCAAATAGAAGGGCTCTGGGTGGATGAAGGGGTTAGCGCTGCCCACCTTAAAGCTACTCTGTCCTATTTCGTAGCAGCCTTCTTTGGAGAAGGTACTCCCATGCGTTGGCGAGCTTCCTATTTCCCCTTTACGGAGATGAGCGCCGAGGTGGATATTGGCTGCTTGATTTGTGGGGGAAAAGGTTGTCCTGTATGCAAACATACAGGTTGGGTAGAAGTGCTTGGTTGTGGCATGGTAGACCCTAATGTATTATCGGCTTGTGGTATAGACTCTGAGCGTTATACGGGATTGGCTTTCGGTCTCGGAGTAGAAAGATTGGCACAACTTTTGTACCAAATCCCAGACCTGCGGCTCTTCAGCCAAAATAACTATCTCTTCCTCCAAGCGTTTCAAGGATATGAGCACGCCTTCTAAAGACACCCTCCAAGCCACCGCAATATGGCAGCAAATACAGCAGGTTTATCCGCACTTGCATCCTTCTCCCGAGCATATCACCCTAATAGAAGCAGTGGAGGCCTTTTACAAAGACCACCATCCCGACCTATTGATTGTAGAAACAGACCCCCAAGGAGTCATCACCTATGTAAATGAAGCCTTCGCCCAAGCTGGGGGATATTCTGTTAGCGAACTCTTAGGACAAAATATTAACATCCTGCGCAGCGACCATAACCCACCAGGCTATTTCCGAGATTTATGGAATACCATAACCCAAGGGCTGCCTTGGCGCGGGTTCGTCAAGAATCGCACGCGAGATTATGAGTTATATCAGATAGAGCTGCTTATTATACCTATTCCCGGGGCTGATGGCAAGGTTTATAGATATTTAGGTTTGGCTTACGATGCGAGTTATCGTTTGGAGAGTGAGCAGGCTTTAGAACAGATTCGCACGGACCTACATGAGAGTTTGCGGTATTCTCGGCGAATTCAGCGGGCTATTTTTCCTACAAAAAGTAATAGCCTTCAAAAGTACTTTCCTGAGAGTTTCCTTATCTCTAATCCCCGAGATGTGGTAAGTGGAGATTTCTGCTGGATGGCGCGTACAGCGATGAGTAGCCGTACGATTTTAGCGGTGGCGGATTGTACGGGGCATGGGGTGCCTGGGGCTTTGCTTACGCTAATCGGCTATAATCTCCTGAGCCAGATCGTCCTCTATCGTAGCATTCTCGTACCCCATCAAATCTTAGCGGAGCTCCATAAAGGATTGAGAGAATATTTCGTGCAGGATGATACCGAAGAAGGTAAATCCTTCGTCAAAGATGGTATGGAAATCGTCGTATGTAGCTTTGATTATGCGATGAGTGAAGTACAGTTTGCAGGGGCTAATCGTCCCCTCTGGCTCGTGCGAAAAGGCGAACTCATAGAATACAAAACCGATAAAAAAAGTATAGGGGGTGAGCACTTGTTAGAAGATGTAGAGTTTCAGCTGCATACGCTGGAGTTAGAGCCAGAAGATAGGCTGTATTTTTTCACGGATGGCATAGTGGATCAGTTTGGGGGGCCGCAGGATAAGCGATTCGGTACAGCTCGGCTCAAAGAAGCTATTCTTAAAATATGGGGTGAGCCGAGTATGAATCGGCAGCGCGCTCTTTTTAATAACATATGGAAGCGCGAGTGGATGGGTGATAATCCCCCTACGGATGATGCGACGCTGGTGGGCATTCGTATTCTGGAGTAGCCTCTGGGCTCAAAGCGAAGCCTTCCAAGCCCCTACTCCCCCTTTTGAAGGATTGATTGTGTATAAGGTCAAAGCAAAAGGGGAGGCAGCCGAAATTCTCAAAGAAAATGAACCTCCTACCGAAATGCAGCTCTATGTCAAAGGCAATCGTTTTCTCGTCAATGAAACAGGGGGAAGTTTTCCTATTAGTCGGCTATATGAGCCTGACTCCGACCGGGTGTATGTGTTAGACCCTCGCCTTCAGCGTGCATTTCGTTCTGAACCCTATCGCAAAAAACCGAAAAACTACCCTGCTCACTACATAGGAGACACGCTACGCATACTGGGCAAGCTCTGTTATGCCTTTCAGGTTAAGAAGCCGAATGAAGAGATAATATACTATGTGGCTCCGGAATATAGAGTGGATGTGTCTGCCTTTGCGGGGAAGCGCAGAGCGTATGCGTTTTTCTTGAATGAAGGGCTCTATGGGGCAATACCTCTCAAGATGATTCGGAAACGCAAGGATATGACCATAGAGGTAGTAGCCGTGCGTATTCAAGCGATGAAGTTAGACGCTGAGAGTTTGCGGATTCCGCGAGGGTATCAGATTTGGGGATATGACTATCGGCGATAGTAGAGCGGAATTCCCCGCCAAGTAGTATCTGCGCGAATATAGGGGCGACTCAGATAGGGAAGGAAGTAGTGCGTTTCACTCCAGACATGGGCTGCATCTAAGATGAACTGGGGTTGCTGCCACCAGTGGTAGCGCTGTTGCCAAGGGGAATTTTTCCACAAAAGCCGCCATGCATGGGGAGCCGTCCATCCACAAGCGTAAGAAGGGCTCTGGATGTAGCAGGAAGGGCTTCCCCAGAAACAACTGTTCTTAGGTAAAGTGTAGGTACAAGAGGGGCGCTGTCCGATGCTATATACAGCTTCGCCTCCCTGTAAAAGTAGCCAAATGCCTACTCCGAAGCGCTGCCATCCCTGCCAAGGGAATTCTACCCAGATTAGGCTGGGGAAGAGCCCAATAGTAGGGGCTCCTATGGAGACTATTCCCGCCCAGAGGCGGTCTCGGCTCATTTTTCGGTCGGAATAAGGGCGATAAAGGTATTTGGCACTGAGGAGCCAGAGTAGGAGGAAGCCCAGAACTTTTAGGGCCAAGAGGGAAGGTTGCCACTCTTGCCAGAGAGCCAGCCAGCCCCGTAGCCAGTAAAAGGGAAGATAACCCCCCATTTGGAGGAGAGTCGTTCCTACCAGTACAGCCCATCCGCCGCCTAAGAGGGTGAGAGGAATCCGCAAAGGGGTTTGTTCTTCTATATCTCTATACAGAGACCAGAGAAGGGCTAAGCTAGCCGGAGGAAAAAGCAGAGCAGTAAAGCCCCAAAGAATTCCCTGTAAGAAAGGCGGCGGGCGATAATGCGCGATTAGGAGAAGGGTCCAAAGAGCAGGTTCGCCTACTGCTAAGGCAGTTTCCCAGGGACGCAAGCTGGATAGAGCCAGCCAGCCTAATCCGATAAGCAAACCCACCGAGGGAGCCGCCGTTCGCCATAGGAAAAGTCCCATTGCTCCTATTCCCCAGCCTTTCCATAAGCGCAGAAGGTAAGGACTGCTTGCAGGAAAATACTTATATAGGGCAAACCATACGAGATCGCCGTGCCCTGGAAGGTCTCGGTAGGGGTGAGCGCTGCCTTCCTTCCAACGCAGGCTGGTAAGATGGTAAGTGGCTTCTACGGCAGGCGAGCCCGCTGGGAAAAATAAACTTAGACAAGCGGCCCCCCACAGTAGCCCAAAGCCTACCGCCCTCAAAAGCCAAACTTATACCGGTAATCTTCTACCTCTAAACGTTCTTTTAGCGCTTCTTGCAGTCGATTGTAGAGTAGATTGGCTTGGGTGGTAGATTGGAGTTGGGATTGGGTGCGGGGAGCTTGTGGGTCGGAGGCAGGCGGTTCCCGTCGCTCTATGAGCTGTAGCGCATACATTCCATTGGTACCTTCTATGAGCGCACTTACCTGATTAGGTTGGAGGGCAGCCACTATACCGATTACTTTGGGTTCTATTCCGATGCCAGGGGCAGCCATAGCACTATACTGCACGTTATCGGCACGACTGACATAAGCGCCCGGGCCGTAGGCAGCCCGCATCGCTTCTAAGCCGCTGGCTTTGCCCTCTAACTTTTTACGGATATAGAGGGCTTTCTGCTGATTGCGCACCTTGGGTTCTAACTGGTCTCTAACAGTCTGCCAATCGCGATAGGGTGGATCCGAAGCACTAATAATCTGCGCCACAACGTAAGCATTCTGCGCTTCCATGACGCCTGAATACTCGCCTGCTTTGTGTGTAAATGCCCACTGAATAATATCCTTCCCTCCGATAATCCCCGGCAAGAAAGAAGCGGAAGGACGCAGACTCGGACTGATGCGAAAGCTGAAGCCTGCCTTTTGGGCTGCTTCTTCTATGCCTTTGCTGGCTTCGCGTGCTACTTGCTGGGCTTTCTGGCGAAGCACGCTTAGAGTACGGCTACTGGGGAGGATTTCGCGTTTGAGCGTTGCCAAACGCACCCTGCGCATTTCTCTCTCCTGCACTTCCACGATATGATAGCCCAAGTCAGAGGTTAGCACCCCGTATATCTTGCCAATAGGGACTTTTTGGAGCTTTTCATAAAAGTCGCGTCCAAATCGCCCATCGGCTGTGTACCATCCCACTTCGCCACTGGAATACTTAGTCTGCCAATCTTCGGAAAACTTACTTACAGCCTCAGCGAAGTTGTTGGACCTTAGCACACGCAAGAGGCTATCGGCTCGGCGCTTCGCGGATACGCTATCTTTCTCTTTACTGAAGAATATATGTCTGAACTTATAAGCTGGCAGACTATCTTGTTGAATGTCATTCACTTTCGTGAGCGCATAGCCTTTTTCAGCGGGATAGGGTCCTATCACTTGTCCAATCGTCCGAATAGAATCCTGAAGCTCTTTAGGGAGCTCATACCATCTTTTGTAGGTGAATTCCACTGGACTATCGCTATTAGCCGATGCGAAAGCAGAGTCCTCGGTAGTTCTTTGAAAGGCTTCCCGCAGTTCCTTCATCGTATTCAAGGTAGCTGCTGAATCTTCGGAAGAGGGGTCTTTGTAGACAGCTAAATAACGCAAAATCCGTTCAGGTTCGGCTTGCCGAAACTCTTCGCGATGTTGCTTATAGTAGCGTTCTATGTCGCGTTCGGAAATAGGGACGAGCGAATCGGCTACACTGCTATAGTTGATAGCGAGATACTGAAAGGTAAATGCCGTATTATCCAGCTTATTTTGATAATCAGCAAGGGGAGCGGGTACATAACCACAGGCTTTGAGCAGTGCATCGTATTTCTCACGCAGGCGCACTTCTATGATATAATCCTCAAACTCTTTGAGTTGCTGAGCGAACTGAGGATTATTGGAGGCTTGTGCAAGGATACGCTGTATTTGCTGCTTATCATAGGGGCGCCCTCCTTCTGAAAAAACTTGGAGAATCACTGGATGAGGATTATCCGAAACGAACATCTCGTATAACTCCTCATCAGATACGCCGAGATTTAGGGCTTGGATTTCGTGGCGATAGAGGCGTGTGGCGATGAGCTGCTGCCACACGGCATTTTTGAGTTGCTCTTCGGCAAAGGGGTCGCCGGGGTCTGTTTTTTGATTGCGTAGGGCGCGCTCGTAGAGAGTCTCATATTCGTTGTAGCGGATTTCTTCTCCAGCTACCCTCGCTAACACATCGCTGCGCCCCCAAATGAGTTCCTGGATGAAGGCGTTGCTTTGTAGGAGGTCTGTCAGGATGAAGAGTAGAAGAGAAACGCCGATGAGCCCCACGACGATACCGGCTTTATCTCGGATTTTCTGAATGACGCCAGCCATAAGTAGCGCAAACTTAGGGATTTCAGAGATGGAGAGGGGCGCCCTCACTTGCAGCAAGGGCCGCTTCTTTGAGCGCCTCGCTAAAAGTAGGATGGGCTAAAGGCAGCCGAAACATATCTTCTGCGGAGGCTCCATACGCCAAACCCGCTACCCCTACTGAAATAAGGTCTGCCGCTCGCGGCCCCACTACATGCATGCCTAAGAGCATGTCGGTGCGGGCATCCGCAATCACTTTCACATACCCACGAGTTTCATGCGCAGCTCGCGCCCTGCCCGACGCCTGATAGGGAAACTTACCCACCCGATACGGGCGCCCTTCTTTTTTGAGGTCTTCTTCGGTATAGCCTACTCCAGCTACTTCAGGCCAAATATAGACCACATTCGGAATCTGCAAATAATCTATATGGGGCTTGCGCCCAGCAAGCAGTTCCGCTACATATACCCCTTCTTCCGAGGCTTTATGCGCTAACATGGGGCCTCTTACCACATCGCCAATCGCATAAATATGGGGTACAGCGGTTTGGAGGTGGTCATTTACAGGGATGCGCCCGCGTTCGTCTGTAGCTAAGCCTGCCTTCTCTAATTGAAGCCCCTGCGTATAAGGCACTCGTCCCACCGCCACTAATACATAATCCGCAGTTAGCAAGAAAGGTTCGCCCCCCGCTCGAGGCACGACTTGTATATGAACCTCTTCGCCCTTTACCTCCGCTTTTTGAGCAGCGTGGGCGGTGAAAATTTTCGCTCCGTAATCAGTAGTGAGAATTTTCTTCACTTCTTCGCTTGCATCGCTGTCCATTCCTGGAAGGAGCCGGTCTAAGTACTCTATAATAGTAAGCTGACTACCCAACCTGCCGAAAATAGAAGCCATCTCCACGCCTATTACCCCGCCCCCGATAATCACTAAGCGCTTTGGAATCTCTGACAGGCTAAGTGCTTCTGTGGAGGTAATAATACGCTTTTTGTCTATTGGAATACCCGAGAGAGGGGCTGGCTTAGAGCCCGTCGCAATAATGATATGCTTACCATAGAGTCGCGTGCCGCTCTCTTGGAGTTCTACTTAGTTAGCAGAGACAAACTGAGCATGGCCAGAATGGACGGCGATTTTATTTTTCTTCATAAGGTACTGGATGCCGCCTGTGGTCTTTTGCACCACGGCATTTTTGCGTTGGAGCATGGCGGTCCAGTTGAGCTGGAGCGAGCCTATCTGAATCCCATGTTCAGCAAAGTGGCGCTGTGCTTCGTGATACTTTTCCGAGGAATCTAAGAGGGCTTTAGAGGGAATGCAACCTACATTCAGGCAAGTCCCACCCAAAGTGGCATACCTTTCTATTAGGGCGGTGGAGAACCCTAACTGGGCAGCGCGAATAGCCGCTACATACCCACCAGGCCCACTACCGATAACGACTACATCATACTTTTGCACGGGGCGAAGATACAGAAGGTATTTAGTACCTTTGAGGTATGACGATGGAGCAGCTCCTCCAAGCCGTAGCTAAAAAAGTAGAAAAAGCCCATGACTTACGCAGCAAAGTCCTCTTCGTGCTGGATGGGGATAAATACATCCACGTAGATGCCAGTCAGCGTCCCGCCACTATCTCTACCGAGCAGAAACCCGCCGATTGTACTATTCGTACGAGCCTGCAAACCTTCACTGAAATTCTTTTAGGAAAAACCTCCGCTACGATGGCTTATATGTTCGGTAAGATTAAGATAGAAGGCAATATGGGCGTAGCGATGGCTATTAGTCGGATACTCTAATGCGGCAGCCTTTCGCCATAGGCGCTCAGAAGAAGTATATCGCGCATGTCTCGCCTGATAAAGTAGCTCAGTTTCATGGGCAGGTCGTGCATCCTTATTATTCTACCTTTGCCTTAGCTCAGGATGCCGAGTGGGCCTGCAGATTATTTGTCTTAGAGATGAAGGAAGAGGGCGAAGAAGGAATCGGAATCTTCGTCTCTGTTCATCATGTAGGGGCTGTACCTTTGGGGGCGCGGGTAGAGTTTGTAGCTACTTTGCTCTGGGTGCGAGACCATACTATTCACTGTAGTTATGAGGCTTTTTGGGAGGGGCGACGAGTTGCTTATGGCGAGCAGACACAAAAAATCTTGGCAAAGCGTTAAGAACTCTATACTATGCGCTGGATTGGTTGGACCAGTTTGGGGATAGCAGTAGGGTTAGGGTTTTTTCTGCTGGGGTTTCGTTGGCGAGAAATAGACCCCCAGCGTGTGCAAGGAGATGATATCCAGAAGCTCCAACTCATCATAGAGCTCATAGAGAAGTACTACTATCGCCCATATAGCCGAGAAGAGCTTGTACGCAAAGCCATAGATGGTCTATTCAAAGGGTTAGACCCGCATTCCTTTTACATCCCCAAGGAGGTACAGCAGCAGGAGGAGGCAGAAATGTCTGGAGGGTTTGAGGGGATTGGGATTGAGTTTCAGATTATAGATGATACGATACAGGTAGTTACTCCCATACGTGGGGGACCGAGTGAGATGCTGGGGATTCAGCCAGGGGATAAGATCGTGGAAGTAGAAGGTAAAGTGGTGGCAGGTAAAGGGATTACGAATCAGGAGGTGGTCCGCATGCTGCGGGGTAAAAAAGGCACCCGTGTGCGTATAAAGGTAGTGCGTTCGGGAGAAGCAGCGCCTATAGAGTACGAGATTACGAGGGACCGTATTCCCCTCCATGCCGTTACATTCGCAGGGAAAGTCGGAGATGTCGGGTATATTCAGCTTTCGCGCTTTTCGGAGACGAGTCATGAGGAGCTGCGAAAAGCCCTGCGTGAGCTCAAGCAGCAAGGGGTGCGCGGCATTATTTTAGACCTGCGCGGTAATCCGGGGGGCTACTTGCACATGGCTCAACGCATCGCCGATGAATTCCTCCCAGAAGGGAAAAAAGTCGTTTATACTCAGGGTCGCGTCCCTGAGAGCAATACTAGTTATATCGCCACGAGCTATTATGGCACTTACGAGCATGGAGCGCTTATTGTGATGATAGGGCCTGGGAGTGCTTCTGCCAGTGAGATAGTGGCAGGAGCTGTCCAAGATTGGGATAGAGGGTTAATCGTAGGTCAGCGCTCTTTTGGTAAAGGCGTCGTTCAAACCCAGCGCTACCTGCCAGATAGTTCTGCGGTGCGTATTACCTTCTCTCGGTATTTTACTCCCAGCGGAAGGTGTATTCAGAAGCCTTTTGAGGGCATTAGTAGTGAGGTTTATGAGAAGGAGTTAGAAGAACGCTTGCGCCGAGGCGAACTCTTGGATGAAGAGAAAATCCCCATGCCTGACTCCCTTCGGTACCAGACTGCTTCGGGACGCAAAGTGTACGGCGGAGGGGGAATCATTCCAGATATTTTCTTGCCCAGAGATACTACGGACCGAATCGCCCCCTGTGCCATAGCAATTCGTCGGAAGAATGTGTATTTTCTCGCAGCCAAGGCTTATATGGATCAGTACCCCGAAATCAAGAAGCGCTATGCTTCAGCGGAGGAGTTTGCCCAGAAGTTTCAAGTAGATAAGGCGGCATGGGATATTCTGGAGCGTAAAGTGAAAGAAGCGAAGGTAGACTGCTATCCTGAGAAGCCTTTGGATACTTTGAGGCGGGATATGGAGTGGTTTTATCGGGCGATGATTGGGAAGCTGGCGTATGGAGAAGAGGCGCGCACTCGGGTAGAAATGGAGCGAGACAAAGAGCTTAGCAAAACGCTTCGGCTCATAGCGGCTGCCGAAGAGATAGAGAAGAAAGGCACCTTTGACAAGGCGCGATATAAAGCTCTATTGGCTCGGGAATGAGTAGAAGGTGGCGCAGCGAATTAGATGATGCCCAGTGGGAAGCAGTTTCGGCTGAACCAGGCTCTATAATCGTACTTGCGGGCGCAGGCAGTGGCAAAACCCGTGTGCTTACGCACCGAGTTGCTTATCTTCTTTCAGAGGGGGTGCCGCCAGAGCAGATTTTGGCACTCACTTTCACCAATAAAGCCGCCGACACGATGCGGGAACGCCTACTGGAGCTTATCGGGCCCGCCGCCAAAGACGTGCGAATGGGGACTTTCCATAGTGTTTTCGCTCGGTGGTTGCGTCAGGAACTCAAGGGAAGCCCTGTTTCCGCCAGCTTTACCATCTATGATGAAGAGGATAGTCGCAATCTCATACGCACCCTCTTAAAGGAATCGGGCGCAGACCCCAAACGCGCGTCAGCAGTACGCGCAGCAATTAGCCGTTGGAAAAATGCAGCGCTTAGTTGGCGCGAGCTTTCCGAGCCCGCCTCAGCCCATGAACGAATAGCCCTCCTCCTGTATCAGCGCTACGAACAGCGCATGCGCAGTGCAAATGCATTAGACTTTGATGACCTTTTACTAGAAACTTATCGGCTCCTCCTCCGAGAAACCTCAGTCCTTCAAAAGTACCAGCAAAATATCCAGCACATTCTCGTAGATGAATATCAAGATACCAACCCCCTTCAGTATTATGTGCTTCGCCTATTGGCTTTACCGCATAGAAATCTCTTTGTAGTAGGGGATGATGCTCAGAGCATTTATGCCTTCCGGGGGGCTGACGTGCGCAACTTCCGGTATATGGAACAAGACTTCGCACCTGTAAGAATCATCCGATTAGAGCAGAACTATCGTTCTACCCCCCAAATCCTACAAGCCGCTAATAACCTACTCACTCACAGTAAAGAACTCTACCCCAAAAATCTCTTCACCTATAATCCCCCTGGGCCTGAACCTGTCCTCTACTCCAGTGCGCTCACGCCTCGGGAAGAAGCGCTATTCGTAGTACAGCGAATACGAGAAGAAATGGCGCGCTATCATTTACATCCCCGAGATATTGCTATTTTATATCGTATAAATGCTTATTCTCGGACTTTTGAAGAAGAACTGCGGGCGGAGCGTATCCCATATAAACTGGTGGGAGCGGTTTCATTCTACCAGCGTGAAGAGGTAAAGCACTTTTTAGCATTTATCCGTTTCTTAGTTAATACCGACGATGACCAAGCTTTACTTCGCATCCTTTCGGTGCGGGGTGAAGGCATAGGCGATACTACGCAAGAGAAACTTCTAAACTTAGCCGCCCAAGAAGGAAAATCTCTATGGGCAATATGGATGCCAGCAGCCTCCCTATTCCGGGGAAGCATTCAGCGAGCGATGACGAGTTTCTACCAAGGAATGAATCGTCTCCGTGAGTCTTTCTATGAACTTCCCCTGCATGAGGCAGTAGAAAACCTTCTGGAGGAGAGTGGGCTTATTGCTTACTATCAGAATGGGGACAACGCTCGGGAGCGTATAGAGAACCTCCGAGAGCTGGTCAAAGCGATTCAGGAATATCTCGCTAAGCAAGAAGGGGAGCCTTCGCTGCGCGCCTTTTTAGATACGATAGCGCTTGTATTCTCTACGGGCGATCAGAAGGAGGTCTCAGATGCGGTATGGCTCTCAACCGTGCATGGCGTGAAAGGACTGGAGTTTCACACGGTGTTTGTAGTAGGGGTTACGGAGGGGCTTTTCCCGCACCTTCGCGCTACAGAGGAAGGGCAAGCAGCTATTGAAGAAGAGCGGCGGATTTTCTATGTGGCGCTTACGAGGGCGCGGCGGCATTTATATTTGACCTATCCGCTATATGACATAAGGGGGAGTGCTCCCCAGCCCACGACCCCCAGCCGTTTCTTGGAAGAGATAGAGGCTAAAGCTCCTACTTCCTTCTCTGTGCCAGAGTCCCCTTCGCGTCCGGCGCTTATTGGGGTTAGGCGGCGCTCACTTCCTTCACCTGTACGTACCCCCACCCCTATTCCAGACCCCTCTCCTACCTCAGCTATTCAACCGGGCTGCTGGGTGGAACATTCCCATTTCGGACGAGGTAGAGTGCTGCACCGGGAAGAAAATGGTGCTGCAGGGGTGGTACATGTAGATTTTGAAGACTTCGGTATGAAAAAGTTGGACCTGCGATATGCCCGACTCCGTATCCTTTCCTAAGCTCTCCTATCCAGAACCTCGGAAAGTTCCAGAATGGGGGATAGGACTGCACGCATTTTTAGAGAAAATAGGCGATAGCATACCAGAAGCCCAGAAACCCCTGGCTCTACGGCAGGTTTTTCGGTGGGTTCTGCAGGTTTTTGGCTCTGAGCGTCCCACAGAGGAAGAAATACGCCAGCTCAAAGAGAAATTCTATGCGGTCTTGCCAGAAAGTCTGCGCTCGTATTATCCATGGGAGCCTCCTCAGCAGTTGGGTATTCCCCAGCGGACACCTTTTCGCTATCCCCATGAGCACACCCCTCTGCGTCAATACGGTTTGGTAGCCCTTCACTGGATAGAGCATATCTGCACGCTACCCGAGTCTGTCCGAGAAAAAGCGGCTCGGCGACTCGCTCGGCATTTATATAGTCTGATTCGGCAGCAGGGGGGTGTCATAGAAGAGCAGATCGTGCTCAATCATATTTATCTGCTCAGCGGGGAGCAGCTCAAGATAGAAGCGGAAGGATGGACGCAGCCAGAGCGACGAGAACGCCCTAATTTCCCCCGTCATCGTCCGCCCTACCGCTTCCGCCGATGAGGTTTTACATAGAAGGGGGGCATCCCCTTCACGGCACCTATACACCGCAAGGCGCTAAAAATGAAGCCCTCCAAGTTATTGCTGCTGCGCTTCTTACCGATGCACCCGTAATCTTAGAGGGCTTACCCGACATCTTGGACGTGCGTAAGCAGTTAGAGCTCGTAGCTTATTTAGGGGCATCTGTAGCGTGGGAGGACTCGCATCGTGTGCGCATTCACGCGCAGGAGCTTCATCCGGAGGCGCTGCTTACGGCAGAGGGGGGGCATCTTTTTCGTTCTCTGCGCGGTTCTGTCTTAGTTGTAGGTCCGCTTTTGGCTCGGTATGGCAAGGCTTACTTTCCCCGTCCAGGCGGAGACAAAATCGGTCGTCGTCGCATAGATACTCACCTCTGGGGATTTGAGAAGTTGGGAGCGGCTATTTCTTACGATGAGCGGAAAGAAATCTATTACCTCACTGCCCCAGGGCGCCTTCGAGGGGCTTCTATCCTCTTAGAAGAAGCCTCCGTTACTGGCACTGCCAATCTCCTCATGGCAGCGGCTTTAGCGGAAGGTGAAACTATCCTCTATCATGCCGCTTGTGAGCCTTATATCCAGCAGTTAGGGAAACTGCTCCAAAGCATGGGCGCTACGCTGGAAGGCGTAGGTACCAATCGCATTCGTCTCCAAGGCACCGCCCGACTTCAAGGTGCCCATCATACACTTCTTCCCGACGTTATAGAGATAGGGAGCATCGTAGCCCTTTCTGCTATGACCCAGAGTCCCCTTCGTATCTCTGATCCGCCCCGAGAGCATTTAGAGCCTATTCTTCGTCCTTTTCACCTCATGGGAATTCCTACCTGTTATCAGGATGGCTTTTTAGAAGTGCATCCACCTGCTATCTACGAGCCTGATCTCTGGGAAAAAGGAAGCATTCTCGCTATTTCTGACCACACTTGGCCGGGCACGCCTCCTGATATGCTGAGTGTCCTTCTCGTTGTGGCTACCCAGGCTGCAGGGAATGTACTCATTCATCAAAAGATGTTTGAGAGTCGGCTTTTTTTCGTAGATAGGCTTATAGAAATGGGCGCACAAATTGTACTCTGTGATCCGCATCGGGCTTTAGTGATGGGGATGGGGCGCCGAGCTGCTCTGCGGGGAATTCGCATGAGCAGTCCGGATATCCGCGCAGGAATGGCTCTGCTGATTGCAGCGTTGTCGGCTGAGGGAACTAGCATCATAGAGCAAGCCGAACAAATAGAGCGGGGCTACGAAAAGCTGGATGAGCGTCTGCGTAGCTTAGGCGCGCATATCTGGCGGGAGAACAGCTAAAAAGGCTACTTACCCTTGAACATTTCTTTGATTTTCTCAAAGAGGCTTTTTTCGGGGCGCTTTTGTGTGGGAGAAAAGTTTCGGTGCTGGCGCATTCCCTCTAAGAACTTTTTATCTTCGGCACTGACTTTGCGCGGCACCCATACATGTACTTGCACGATAAGGTCTCCCCGCTTGCGGGGGTTATTGTAGCGCGGTAATCCTCTCCCAGGAACTCGGAACACTTCACCCGAGAGCGTGCCTGGTTCTATGCGTAAGGTGTATGTCTCTTGATTGAGCAGGGGAATCTTAACCTGTCCGCCCAGTACCAAGTCAGGGTAGGAGACCCAGGTTTCATAGACCAGGTCATCGCCATCTCGTACGAAAAGGGGATGTTCTTTCTCAAAAATATCTATCAGCAAATCGCCCGGTTTCCCACCCCAGGGGGCTTGATGCCCTGCTCCTCTGAGAATAAGAGTCATCTCCGCAGCAACCCCAGGGGGAATTTCTACCTGGCGGCGATGAGGGCGCATTTGGAGCCCCGTTCCACCGCAAGCAGCACAGGGATGGATTATGCGATACCCTCTTCCTTGACAGGTAGGGCAGGTCTGATATACGACCTGCTGGAAGAATCCACCCCCCACTCTGTACGCTACCTGCCCTGAACCTCGGCAGGTAGGGCATACTTGTGGGGGCGAACTGTCAGCGTTCCCTGTACCCTTACAGGCAGAACAAGCCTCTTCGCGAAGATATTCTACTTCCTTGACCGCTCCCTCTGCTATTTCCTCTAAAGTAAGCTCTATTTGGATACGGACATTTTCGCCCTGCGGGACGCGTTCGGCTGTATGGACTCTACCTCCGAAGAAGCTTTCAAATACCTCTTCCACCATGCGAGCAAAAGGGTCTGCCTGCCGATTGAATCCATCGCTTACTCGGGAGTCGCCGAAAAGATCGTATCGGCGGCGCTTGTCCGGGTCGCTGAGTACCTCGTAGGCTTCACTGATTTCCTTAAACTTCTCCTCGGCTTCTTTATTCCCGGGGTTACGGTCGGGGTGGTACTCTAACGCCAAGCGGCGATAAGCCCGCTTGATGGTCTCTATGTCAGCATCGCGACTGACACCTAAAATGCTGTAATAGTCTTTCTTCATTCTGCTACAATCACTCGGGCAGGGCGCAACAGAACTCCTTTGAACTGATAGCCGGGTTCTACCACTTCTATGATAGTGTGAGGCTGGCTTCCTTCGGCGGCGGGAACGGTAGAAAGCACTTCGTGATAGGCGGGATTGACCAGCGAACCGACTTCAGGGGCGATGGGCTCTATACCTATACGCTGGAGCGCTTGAAGTACCTGACGGTGGGTAAGCTGGATACCCTGCTTTAGCTTTTCTAAGTCAGGGGCTTCTTGGGCGGCATGGAGACCCCGTTCTAAGCTGTCCAAAACTGGAAGCAAAACCCGCAGCAAATCAGCCTGCGCACTAAGAAGCTGCTGTGGAAGATCACGCTGTATGCGTTTGCGGTAGTTCTCTAACTCCGCAGTAGCACGCAGAGCTTGATCTTTCCATCGTTCTACCTCTTGCTGCAGCTCGGTGAGCCTCTCCTCTAACTCAGTCGTAGGAGAGCCTTCCGAAAAGGGCGGCACATTCTCCTGGGGGGAAGAGATAGGTAAGGGCTCTTTTACTTCAGACTCCTGACTCATAGGTTAGAAGGGTAGGTATTTTGAAAGGCTTCCCAACTCATCGTGCGGTAGAAGCCCTCTCCAAAATAACGAAGTATCTCATCTAATAGCCGAGGAGCTAAATAACCGCGCAGCGCTAATACAATCGTGCCGTTGGGCTCCATAAATACTAAAGCAGGATATTCCATTTTACCCTCTAACAAAAGATATGCCAACTCATTAGCATGTACTTCGGGCTGGAAAGGGAAAAAAGTGCCGTTGAAAAGCAGAGAGTCGCGGGATTCTCCATTTAGGCGAGCGCAGTGGAAATGCGCTGCGGCATAGGAAGCGATAACTGGGTGAGCCCAACTGTTCTGGTCCATCATGACACAGGGAGCGCACCAAGGGGTATAGATGTAGATGAGAAGGAGTCTGCCTTGCTGGCGGGCTCGTTGGAAGGCTTCGTCTATGGGCTGCCAGTGGATTTGGGCTGAAAGGATAAAGGGAAGGCAGAAGATATGCCAAGTTTTCATGACATAAGAGCAGCGATACCTGGAAGCGTTTGCCCTGCTAAAAGTTCCAAGAGGGCGCCACCGCCTGTGGAAACGAAACTCACCTGCTCAGCCACGCCTGCCACTTCGGCAGCTGCTGCCGTGTCCCCGCCCCCCACTAAGCTATAAGCACCCCGAGCGGTTTCTTCTGCTATAGCCTTACCTACTTCTACAGTGCCCTGCTTGAAGCGTTCCCACTCAAAAACCCCCATCGGCCCATTCCAGAAAATCGTTTTGCTCCCTTGAATAAATCCTTTCGCTGCCGCAATAGAAGCAGGTCCTATATCCAATCCCATCCGATCCTCAGGGAATACTCCGGCTTGATGAGCATACACAGCTGCTTCGGCATCCGCCTGGAATGCTTTCGCTGCCAAGGAATCCGAGGGCAAAAGCACCCTCTTGCCCATCTTGTCGGCTTGAGCTAAGAGTTCTTGCGCTGCTTGAACATGCTCCCTCTCTAAAAGAGATTTCCCTATGGGTAGCCCCTTTGCGTGAAGAAAAGTATAACTCATCCCTCCGCCAATCAGCAGGCGATCTAACTTGGGTAGGAGATATTGAAGGAGGGGGAGCTTATCACTCACCTTAGCACCGCCTACCACTACGAGATAAGGATGCTCTATCTGCGTAAGTACGCGTTGAGCATTATTCCATTCGGCTTCTAAGAGAAAACCTGCGTATTTCTCCTTCATAAGGCGCGGGAGCGCATCTACGGAAGCATGCGCCCTATGCACTGAGCCGAACGCATCACTTACATATGCTTCTGCCCACTGGGCTAAAGCTCGAGCAAACTCTATCGCATTCTTTGTTTCACCTGGGAAAAATCGTACATTCTCCATGAGATACACGCTACTGGGTGAGAGTTCTTTGTAAGTAAATGGGTCTCCTATGAGTTCTACAGGCTTTTGGAGCAGCTGACTAAGGTGGTGTTGTACAGGATGCAGCGAATATTTAGGGTCGCGCTGCCCGTCCTTAGGGCGTCCAAGATGTGAGGCTAAAATAAGGGTCGCTCCTTGTTCTATGAGATAACGAAGCGTAGGCAGAGAAGCGCGTATCCTTCGGTCGTCGGTGATTTGCCCACTCTCTATGGGTACGTTATAATCTACGCGTATAAAGACCCTTTTCCCTCGGAGGTTAGCTCTGCGCAGAGAAGGGAGTTCCTTCATAGAAGCCCGGATAAGCGTCCCCACTTCTCTACTAAGTCCGCTGTACGGCAAGAGTAGCCGTATTCGTTATCATACCAGCCCAGCACGCGCACCATGTTGCCTATTACCATCGTAGAAGGCGAATCAAAGATGCAGGAATGGGGATTGCCCACGATGTCAGAAGAGACGATAGGGTCTTCACAGTATTCTAAGATGCCTTTGAGAGAAGTTTGAGCGGCGTTTCGGAAAGCCGCATTAATCTCCTCTTTGGAAGTGCTCTTTTTGAGTATGCATACGAAATCGGTAACGGAGCCGTCAGGTACTGGCACGCGCAGGGCTATTCCGTCCAGTTTGCCTTTGAGATGGGGAAGGACTAAACCCACCGCCTTCGCAGCACCCGTAGTAGTAGGGACGATATTCAAAGCAGCGGCTCGAGCCCGCCGTAAATCCTTATGCGGGGCATCGTGGAGTCGTTGATCCGAAGTGTAGGCATGGACGGTGTTCATAAAGCCTTGCTCCACTCCGAAGGCCTCGTCTAATACCTTCACCATGGGTGCTAAACAGTTCGTGGTACAAGAGGCATTAGAGACCACTTGCATTTGGGGAGTTAGCACGCTATCATTGACACCTAATACAATCGTCGCGTCTATATCGCCCGAGGCAGGAGCGGAGATGACTACTTTTTGAGCCCCGGCTTTGAGGTGCAGACGCGCTTTAGCCCCGTCGGTAAAAAGACCAGTAGACTCTACTACTATCGCTGCACCTGTACGGTTCCATGCGAGTTTCTCGGGGTCTTTTTCGGCGGTGATGAGGATACCATGTCCTTTGACGATAAGATATTCGCCTTCTACCCGCACTTCATGTGGAAAGCGACCATGAACGGAGTCATATTTGAGCAAGTGGGCTAAAGTGGCAGGGTCTGTGATGTCATTAATCTGTACTATCTCTATGTTGGGCTTTTCTAAAAGGGCGCGCAGAACAAGTCTGCCGATGCGCCCAAATCCATTAATACCTACCTTGAGCGCCATGTCTGCAAAGGTACTACTTCACCTGTGCCTTGTTAAACCTGCGGGTTATGCCATAGGTCACATGAAGTGCGTATGAAAACGGTACGAGTTTTAGCCCTTTTGGGGCTTGGCATGCTCGTGGGAGTATGGAGCTGCCGTCGTAAGGAGAAAAATGACCCTACACCCACCGTATCCGAAGAAGTTCTACAGGAGGTAGCGCAGGATAATGCACGCGTTGAAGGAGAAGAGAACTTCCTCGGAGAAGCGGCGGATGAAGGGGGGGAAGATTTTAGCATGGGTAGAGTAGAAAGTACGGACTCGGTTCTTCCGGCTTGCGCCAGAAGAAGCTGGGACCCCGAACAGCGTCTTCTCATCATAGATTTTGGCTCTACCAACTGTTTAGGGCACGATGGCGTTTATCGGCGAGGCAAAATCTTTATTCGTTTCTCAGGGCCCTCGTGGCGTCGTGCTGGAAGCCGAGCTTATATTACCACCCAAGACTTCTTCGTAAATGATAATCAGCATATCGTGGAAAAAGTACTCTACCATGAAGGCTTGAATAATGTAGGGGAGCGCATAATACGCGACACTGTACTGGTGCATCGGGTGATTACGCCGAATGGTACCATAGAATGGCGAGCTAATCGTACATATCGGCAGATTCAGGGGCAAAATACCCCGCGCCGTGTAGATGATGTATGGCTGATAGAAGGGGGAGCTCAGGGTACGACTCGTCGCGGTCGTCCATTCACTACGCAGATTGTAGAGCCTCTCAAGGTAGTAGCCAGTTGCCAGTTCAGGGTCCCTATCAAGGGTATTTGGCGGCTTCTTACGGATAGTCGCACCGTAACCTTGAACTATGATCCTTATGGGAATGAAGCCTGCGATAGAGTGGCATCGCTCCAGGTGAATGACCGTCCGCCCGTCAACATTACCCTACGATAGAAGAAACTCGCTCTGGCTGGGTGAAGATAAACAAAGGGGGGGGCTATATGCCCCCCCCTTCTATATCTTTGCGGGGTGCGCGTTGCAGTTGTAGTATTTGGGATAATATACGGGCTTGCCTTTGTGCATGCGCAGGAAGAGCGGATTGTAGCCCCTCAGCGTCCGAAAGAAGCGGCTTCTGTGCCACGCATAAGGGTAGTAGGGCGCGTCTTAGATGCGAAAACGGGTGAGCCGCTGATTGGGGTACAAATGCGTATCGGGGCGGCGGGTACTTACACAGATGATAGAGGATTTTTTGCACTCTATACCGAAAAGCCCGATACCCTGGTCGCCTTCCTACTGGGGTATCGTACTATCAAACTGCCGATTAATGGAGCTACCGAAAACCTACTACTCCGACTGCAGGAGATAGAGACAGAACTGGAGGAAGTGTCTATTTTGGAAGAGGCTTCGCGAGAGAGTGAAGCAGGCTTGTTTTTAGAACGGCTTCGCTCTTTAGAGATAGGGGAGCTTTACTCGCAGGAGCTTGTCATGAAGCGGAGTACGGACTTCTATGTACCGAATGTGCTAAGGAGATTACCGGGGGTGTCTATTTTAGGAGGGCGCTATATCACGATAAGGGGCATGGGAGAGCGGTATAATGCCTTTGCTTTCTGGGCGGCATATCCTGCATGGCTGAGTTATGATGCGAGCTTTGGAGAGTTAGAACAGCTTATTACTACCCTGCTTGGCAAGATAGAAGTGCGAAAGTTCTGGACGCCTGAACTCTTGGGACATTTTGGAGGGGGCATGGTAGACTTTCAACTACCTGCAGCTACAGACGATGGACTCCAGATTAGTTACACTGCAGAAGTAGATGGGAATGCAATCTTCAGGCGTTTCCCCAAGTTTCGCACACCTCTGCGCAGCCCACTATCCCCAGACTTTCCCACACCTTCAGAAGTAATCGCTTCTGAGAATAATGGTCGTCCCACTGCTCAAAACTTCCTGTATGCACAACGCCTGCGGCGTTATACAGTGCCTGATTCCATGGCTTGGGCTCTGCCGGGAAGTTTGCTGACCATCCTCTACGATAGGCGATGGGAGCGCTGGCGCATCTCGCTGCGTGGGGCTTTCTCCCAGCGGTATCTCTATAATCAAATGATGTTTGACGATGGGGAGTTCGTACAAGAAGATGGCGAATGGCGATTTGCGTCATACTACGCCTCTCATAGTAAAAATCCCGCTCAATTCTTCACCCAAGGTGGAGGGTTCTCTTGGCATATAGGATTTCAACCCACTCCTGAACACACTTTTAGCTTAGAGGGCTTCGGGCTTATGAATACCACACAGCGAAATGCCTATGAGACTGGAGCCTATATCAATCCTGACATAGATTCTTTCCGTCCCATTTCTGCTTATTATTACAACTTCTATCTACCTCGGTCCTACATTGGTATCATGCGCCCCTCCTGGCACTATGCACCAGGCGATGGCTGGAAGATAGGCATTCAAACAGGCTATATTCTGCAGGGACAAGACATTCCCCAGAGCGGCGCCATGAACTATGTACAATATCCCGGAAATAACTTCATCTCATATGAGCACGAGCTATATGGCGAGTCGGAAGTATATGCCCAGATACTTACTTCCCGCACACGAGCTGATCAGTTTTATGTGCATCCCTATGTAGAAAAAAGATGGGGGGTAGGAGGTGGATGGGTTCAGCTTAGGATGGGAGGATGGTACTCTCAAGAGAGTCAAAGTTCTTGGGGGCGGCTTTTAGGCTTTATGGCAGATACCTCAGGGGGTGGGCCGCATAGATTGCCCCCCAGCGTGTATCTCTTGGAGAACATCCAAAACGTATATGCGCCTGAGAATATTCGCCCCGGCGGCTGGTATCTTATAGAGCGTACAGGGGATTATCATCGGCACCGGGGAGAAACTCAGATTATGGCGGGGTATCAGTGGCTGCGAGCTGGAATCGGAGAGAAATGGGAAGTCATGTTAGGGGCGCGGTATGAGTACTGGCAGCGGCGCTTGTGGAATATCCCCATCGCCACCGAAAGAGAAACTACCTTGGCTATCCTACAAGATGCTCATTTCCTTCCTGCCCTACTTGGCAAATACTGGCTCGGAGAGCGCCAAACGATACGCTTAGGGGCTAATCTGACACTCGTGCGTCCCCCCTTGCCCACCCAGATACCAATGCCGTATTTTGATTATCTATGGGCTTATTATTGGGTGGGCGACCCTACTCTGGGTACAGGTAGAAGCTATAATACGGATTTACGTTACGAATGGCTAAAAGATAAAGATAAATTACTCGCCTTTGGTCTCTTCTACAAGCACCTAAGGAACTTGCCAGAAGTATATCTGGTACCTGCGGCCTTTACGTTGAACTTCACCTATTCTACCCGGCAGCGGCGCTGGGGGGATATTGCAGGCATAGAGTTAGAGCTGCGTCGCGTCTGGTGGTCTAATGAAACAAACCGAATATGGAGCTATTTCACTTTTACGCTGAGTGAGAGTGCCTTAGAGAAGCCAGTATGGTCTAAAATAGGTCGTTTAGATGGAAGGCTGCAAGGGCACTCGCCCATAGTTAGCAATGCGGGATTATTCTTTTCCAGGAAGCTATCGGAAGTAGCTTTCTTCTTTAACTACACCAGCTCACAGATTTGGGCGATGGGGAATGACCCCTACCAATATCCTCACTTAGTGGAACACGGGAGACTAATAGGAGAGGCCCAGATTTCCCAGCGGATAGGCGACCACTGGGAAGTGCGGCTGGCGATTTGGGACTTTATCAATCAGCCTTATCGGCGCACCCAGCGGGTAGGCAATAGCAATACCTTCAATCCTGACCGAGATAACTTGGCTATGTGGGAGCGATGGGCGTATAGAGCTTATCTCACCATCCGCTACAAGCTCTAATCGGTTAGAAGGGGCGATTCGCTTACCTTAGCCCCATGGAAAGGGTGCAGACCCAGGAGAGTCCCCTTATCTTTGGAAGAAGGACTACCTGGGAAGAAGCGACATTCTCTCTTATAGCCGTGCCGTGGGAAGGAAGTACCTCCTTTCGCAAAGGCACAGCTTATGCGCCCGAAGAGATACGCATTGTTTCTTCTCAGATAGATTACTTCCGCAGCGAGTGTCCTACCTTAGAGAGTAAGGGAATCTACTGGAGTGCGCCAGCCTCGCCTCTTCCTCATGAAGGCCATCCTGAGCATCTCTACCAGGCTTATGTCCTTCCCTTTGTCCAAGCACAAGTAAAGGCGGCCCTCATGGCAAGAAAACGCTTCGGTATCATAGGAGGTGATCATAGTGTGCCTTTGGGGGCGCATTTCGTGTTAGAGTCTTTCTATCCAGAATATGGTGTGCTCTATATAGATGCCCATGCGGACCTGCGCTCCTCCTACGAAGGCAATCGCTATTCGCATGCCACTATCTTCTATCATGTATCCCTACTCCCTAGCGTAAGTAAGATAGTAGGCATAGGTATTCGGGATTGGAGTTCTGAAGAGATGAGTTATGCTCGGCGCCAGTATCCTCGCCTCGTGCTCTATGAAATGCGGCGTATCATGCAGGGGCTCTATCGTGGCAGGCCCTGGGTAGAAATCGTTAGCGAAGTTATCAGCCTACTCCCCGAGAAAGTGTATGTAAGCATAGATGTGGATGGATTGGATGTAGGATATGTTCCTAATACGGGTACGCCCGTGCCTGGCGGGCTTCGGTATGAGGAGCTCTTCTTTCTTCTGGAAGCCATTCCGCATTCTGGGCGGGAAATTATAGGATTTGATGTGTGTGAAACGGGCGGTGCCCAGTTAGATGCGATTGTGGCGGCGCATTTGATTTACCGGTTATGCGGTCTCGTGCTATGCAGCGAACTTTGAGGCTGCTGGGATTACTGCCCTTATGGGCTTGTGCGCAGTGGGAAGGTACGCTCGTCCTTCAGGGACGTGGTCCTTATACCAGAGCCGATACCTTACAGGGTGCGCTTAATCCATATCGGCGCTGTTATGATGTTGGGTTCTATCATCTGCAAATAAGCCTCAAGCCCTCCAAGAAGAGTATCGCTGGGACGGTACGATGTGATTTTCGTTGGCTAGGGGGAAGCGATACACTTCAGATAGATTTAGCAGAGCCCTTGAAGCTAACCTCAGTAGAAGTAGATGGGAAACCGATGGGTTTTCAGCGCATCCGGGGCACAAGGGCTATCTTAGTCCCGCTTAGAGGAGCTTCGGCGTCTTGGCAGTTAGGTTCGCTTCATACGTGGCGGGCTGTGTATGAAGGAGTGCCACGCAGTGCCCCTCGTCCGCCATGGGATGGAGGCCTGGTATGGTCTCACACACCCGAAGGACAGCCATGGATAGGCGTCGCTTGTCAAGGATTAGGCGCCAGCCTATGGTGGCCCCTCAAAGACCACCTATCCGATGAACCAGACAGTGCTCTGCTTACTTTTTGCGTTCCACCTCCTCTGCGAGTCGTGGCTAACGGGCGCCTCATCACTACCGAAGCACAGGGTAAAGATACCTGCTTCACCTATCGTGTCAGTCATCCCATCAATACCTATAACATCACATTTTATGCAGCGCCTGGATATGTCGTTTATGAAGATACCTTTCATTCCGTGAGCGGAAAGGTAATCCCGATGCGATTCGCCCTCCTACCCGCTAATGCCTCTCAGCATACTTATCTAAGTAGCCATAGTCGGCGGGTTCTGCGCGCTTTAGAGCATTATTTGGGGCCTTTCCCTCCCCAAGAGGATGGATTCGCTCTGGTAGAGTCGCCTTATTATGGCATGGAGCATCAGAGCGCGATCGCATATGGGAATCAGTTTCGTACAGACCCCCTCTGGGGATTTGACTATATCATCTTACATGAGACAGGGCATGAATGGTGGGGTAATCACATAACAGCCAGCGATAATGCTGACCTCTGGATACAGGAAGGGTTCTGTACCTACATGGAGTCGCTATATCTGGAATACTATCACGGCTACGAGACGGCTAAGCGGTATCTCGCCCAGCAGCGCTTGTATATTCAAAATCGCCTCACCGTCCAAGCTCCTTACGGCACGAATGCCCACGAACTCAATAATGACATGTACTTCAAAGGTGCATGGATACTCCACACCCTGCGCAGCCGAATCAATAACGATAGCTTGTGGTTTGCTTGTCTGAGAGCTATTCAGGATAGTTTCAGCTTTCAGACGATTACAGCGCAAGAACTCATAGCGTTTATGAGTCGGCGATTGGGGGAAGATTTGCGCCCTTTCTTTAGAGCATATTTATACTATCTGCGTCCTCCTGTGGTATCGTATAAGGTAGAGCAAGATGGCGATAAAAGCTACTTAGTAGCGCGTTGGATGTCCGAAGAGAAAGAGTTTCAAGGACCAGTGGAGTTTTTGGCGGGGGGGCAGCGATTGCGCTATTATCTCACCCAAGAGAAGCAGCGATTTCCCTTACCTCAAGGGGTACGATATGTATTAGTGGATCGGGGCCGATTTATGGTTACGGCTGCAGAGGAACCATGAGGGCGTACTACGAGGCGATGGCTATAACGCCTCCTGAAGTAGAAAACTTAGAAGACTGGGCCAAGCGAGCCATAGAGAGGGGGGCTACGGCGCTAGTGATTCGTTTGAGTCGGGGTATCTCTGCGGGCGACTTAGAGCGATGGGCGTGTAACCTTCCCGAAAACCTTCCTTGGATAGTACATGCAAGCTGGGCAGTGCAGCCCTATGGATGGGGAATGCATTTCCCGGCTCCTCCAGCCCCGCCCGGCTCTAAAATCACCCCAAGCTATCTCTACGGACAATCCTGCCATAATGAAGAAGAAGTGGCAACAGCGTCAAAATGGGCGTCTTATGTATGGATAGGCAGTTTCTTTCC
>JANWZJ010000021.1 GCA_025054525.1 Bacteroidia bacterium
CGATTTCTTTGTTGCGGAGGCGAGCCAGTTCCCGGTCGGAAAGCCCACTCACTGCATGCCCACTGAGCCAATACTGACCCTCTGTGGGTACATCCAAGCAGCCTAAGATATGCATGAGGGTGCTTTTGCCCGAGCCGGAGGGACCGAGAATGGCTACCAATTCGCCCCGATTAATTTCTAAATCTATGCCTCGCAGAGCCCATACTCCTTCTTTCCCCAGGGGGTAGAATTTTTTCAGCCCCTGCATGCGAATGACAGAGGGCATCAAGCCCGCTCCAAATCCTCCAAATAGACGCTGACATCAGGCGGAGAAGAAGCGCCATCATGCAGGAAAGCCTTCTTGGCTAAGAGCTGTTCTGGGGACTCCGGATGGTTTGAATCAGGCACACAACAGTCTACGGGACATACGGCTGCGCACTGAGGCTCTTCATGAAAGCCCATGCATTCTGTGCATTTACTGGGGACGATATAGTAGTACTCCGTGGAAATAGGTGCATGGGGCGCATCTGCGTCCAGCTCCATACCATTTGCCAGGCTTACTTTACCGCTGAGAGCAGTCCCGTCGCGATATCGCCACTGGATGCCCCCTTCGTAGATAGCGTTGTTAGGACATTCTGGCTCGCAAGCGCCGCAGTTGATGCAGTCTTCCGTGATGCGGATGGCCATAAGGCTGAGCGAATATACAAGATTAACGTTATTCGGGGGGGTCTTCGCGTCGGATGACGTTAGGATTGACCCAGATACGCTGGGCAATCGCTTGGGCGGTAGGTGTAGCGGCTGTACCCCCCAGCGCTGTCTCTTTGAATCGAGTATCCATTGCAGCTCCCACCGCCCCCATCGCTATAACCATCTCATCCACCGGAATCACTGCTGTATCCCCAGCCAGTGCCATTTGTGCTGCGGCTGCGGCTATCACTACGGCGGCTCCGTTGCGCTTGACGCAGGGGAGTTCTACCAGCCCCGCCACTGGGTCACAAATCAGCCCCAGCATATTCATAATCGTCAGAGCTACTGCTTCAAAGACTTGCTCTATCGTGCCACCGAAAGCATACACAATTCCCGCTGCGCCCATGGCGGCAGCGGTGCCTGTTTCTGCTTGACAGCCGCCTACTGCCCCTGCAATAGAGGCTTTCCGCTCCATAATCAGCGCTACCCCTGCCCCCACTAACATCGCTTCATAAATCGTGCGCTCAGGCACACCATGATGCCGAGCTAAGAAAGTATAAATCCCCGGCAAAATCCCCGAAGCCCCTGCCGTAGGAGCCGCTACTACTCGCCCCATACAAGCGTTTGTTTCTTTGGCCGCAGTGGCATAAGCCAAAAGCATCGTAAATTCTGGGCTAATCAGATGGAAGGTCGCATGAGCTAACTTTTTGCCTGTATCGCGCACCAGACCGCTGGGGGTTTGACGGGGTTCCCGCAAGCCAGTTTCTACGGCATCCCGCATGACCGCATACACCTGAGCCAGTCGCCTCCAAACTTCTTCTTCTGAGCGACCCTTCTGGTGCATTTCATACTCCAGCACAATCCGCCAGAGAGGTACGCCACGCTGCCGCGTCGCTTCCCCCCAAGCCTGAAAACTCTCTAAGTACATAGACTCAAGTCTTCACTGCAAACTGTAACTGATTTTGACGGAAGATTTCCTTGCGTTTGAGGGGAGGATAGGTGGCTTTTTGCATGAAGGGAAGTTCGTTTTTGAGCTGCTGCCAAAGAACCTTATGCTCATGAGGCAAACCTAAGGGACGTCCGGCTTTCTCCGCCACTCGCATTAGCAAGAGATAGCTGGGAAGGCAGTCAGGAATATTCTGCGGATGGCGCCAGCGGTCTACGGGTTGTCCTGTGGCCTCTAAGCGGCTTTTAGAGTGGTAGAACCAGTCCTGAGGGGTCATTTGTGCCCACTGACGCGCAGGTAACACCGTCTGAGCTATGCCCTCAAAATTCACAAATGTAGCAAAGCTCTCTAAGTGAGTAGCAGCCGGCAGAACCCATGCGATTTTCTCATAGCCTTCTATCCACCGATGGAGATGGGCGATTACTTCCACTTTTTCTGGCAAACTGGATAGAAGTGCCTCCAACGCCCCATCATCTTCTACCCAATATAGCAGGGTATATTGTGCGGTTTGAAGGAAAGATAAGAGGTCTTGCGGAGAAGTGGCTTGATACCCTAAGGCCTGAGCAGTAAAGGCATTCGGTGTTCGGTCATCTCTCCGTAGAAAGCTATCCCCCCACCCTTCCTGAATATGCGGCACATATAGTAGGGGGCTATCTGGCGAGAACTTTTGCTTCATCACCTTCAGGGCATAGAGCGTCTCCACGCTTGCATGAGCCGAACCGACAAAGAGAATGCGTCCTTCGTGAGCTTTGACGGTCTGTGCTATGCTTTTGAGTCCTTCTTCCCAGCGTATGGGTATATCTCCTTTCTGCCGAAGCCCTGAGGCACGCCGGGCGTTGTATTTCTCATAATCTAATCTACCTTCATCACACATCCAGTATTGATTGATGGAGAGATTTTTTCGGGGGGTGAAGCGCATGACGAGATTATCGCGCACCCATACATCGGCGTTACATCCGCGCGCACAACCGGTACAAATAGTAGGCGTGTAGTTCATTTCCCATACGCGTGCTCGGAAGCGATGATCAGCACTGGTGAGAGCGCCCACCGGGCATATATCCACCGTATTGAGCGAATAGGGATCGTCAAACTCTTTTCCTTCGGCTGTGGCGGGGTAGTTTTTGTTGCCGCGATTGATGATAGTGAGCTGGCGAGACTTGGAAACTTCTTCCGTAAAGCGCACGCAACGCGTGCAGTTAATGCATCGCTCGGCATCCAGCATGACCCGAGGCCCGAGGCGAATCCGCTTAGGTTTATGGACTTTCTCTTCTTCAAAGCGGGAACCTTCAGGTCCGTATTTGTAGGTCCAGATTTGGAGGGGACATTCACCCGCTTGGTCGCAGATGGGACAGTCCAAGGGGTGATTGATGAGCAGAAACTCTAAAACAGCTTGCTGGGTTTGGCGCACGGTGGGTGAGGTGCGATGCGTGCGCACATGCAAATCCGGCGCTAAGTCAGTCGTACAAGCAGGCACAGGCTTAGGACCCCAGCCAATCTTGAGGCTGCCATCGGCTTCCCGTTCATATTCGCCAGTTTGCCGATTTTTAACGGGCATACCCGTTTCCACTAAGCACATACGGCAGTTAGCGGGAATACTCATCGCAGGGTGATAGCAGAAATAGGGTATCTCTATTCCATGCTCCAAGCAAAAAGCTAATAGCTTAGTGGGTTTGTCGTAAGTATAGGGCTGCCCGTCTATGTAAAAGGTAGGCATACCACAAACATAAACATTAAGGAGATGGCTGGGCTTCTTCGGCTCGCATGAGAGAACGATATAGGCTGTAGTTTACTTCAAAGCCTACGAGCAGCACGATAGAGAGCCAGTAGAACCACACCATCAGCGCTACTACAGCGGCTATGCTCCCATAGAACCGGCTGAAGTTAGCCACAGCCAAGAAGTACCAGGAGAGCAGTTCCATCGCTACTTCCAGCAAGATAGTAGCGACCAGTGCCCCGGGTGAAATCCAATAAGGCATAGCTTTTCGAGAAGGGAGGGCAGCTCGGTACATCACTTCTATCGCAGTGATAACGATAGAGAAAAGTATCCCGAAGCGTATGATGCCTACCAGTAGTTGCATGCCTTCTCCCAAGGGAGTATTCCAGAGCAGTATGAGCCACTCGGTAAGATGATGATCCTCTATGAAGGTGAGTATTAGGCTGGCTACTACGAGCAGGAATAGAAAAAATACCAAACCCAGTGCCCGCAGCCATAGTACCCAGAAGGGGGGTTTGGGCATGTCTTCATGTAAGAAAGCGCGTAGCATCGTGAGCATGCCCTGCCATAGCGAATATACCGCCAACACAAACGAAGTGGAAAGCAGCGTGAAGTTGCGGCGGCTGTAGATTTCCTCAAATACAATATCATGCACGAGATTGTAGACGGGGGTGGGTAGAATATCGCCGAGCTGCTCTTGGAAAATGGCTTCAAAATCTTCTAAGGGGATATAGCTAAGCAGTTCTATGGCAAAGAGCAGCCCCGGGAAGAGGGCAAATACGAAGCTGAAAGCCATCGCACTGCCTTTGAGGGTGAAGGTAGGATGGGTGAGATTTTGCCAAAGGAGGAAGAGGACACTGCCCAGGCGTACCTGGGGGAAACCAGGTAGTCGCAAATGTCCCAAGTATCTAAGCGTTTGCACGAGCCAGAGCTTCATAGAAGGGGGCGGGAGGACGACAAGGACGCCAAGTATCTTTATGAACGAAGATGAGGATGACTTCTGCTTCGGCTAATAGCTCTTTTTCGCGTAAGATGTGGTGTTGGAAGTGTAGGCGCGTACTGGGAGCAGCCCCTAACCAAGTGAGGATGTGCAGTTCATCATCGTATCGGGCTGGACGGTGATAGGTAATCTGAAACGAGCGCACTGGCAAGAGAATACCCATTTCTTTTTCCATGAAGGCGTAGGTCAGACCCAAGCTGCGAATCCATTCGGTGCGGGCTACTTCGCAGTACACGGCGTAATGACTATAATAAACTACGCCCATTTGGTCGGTTTCGGCGTAGCGTACGCGCAGGCGGATTTCGCGTGGGGTTTGCCAAAGGGCGGGGTCTATTGTTTCTGGGCAAGCCATCGGTTTAGGGCGCGCTGATAGGTACGAGCTTTAACTAAATGTTCAGGATAAGTACGAGAGAAATCATGATAGCCCGAACCATCCGAACGAGCACAGAAATACAGATAATCGCTGGGGGTATAGCTGAGCACGGCATCTATGCTTTCTATGGAAGGGGTGCCAATAGGACCTGGGGGCAAACCTCGGCGCCTGTAGGTATTGTAAGGGGATTCTACTTCGGTCATGCGATGGGTAACCCGCTGCACTCGGAAATCCCCCACCGCATAAATCACCGTTGGATCCGCTTGGAGCGGCATGCCTAAACGCAGCCGATTGAGATACACACTGGCAATCAAAGGCTTCTCACTGCTGCGATAGGTTTCATATTCTACGATAGAAGCCAATGTCATTACCTCCATCGGGGATAATCCAATAGCAGCGGCTTTTCGCATGCGTTCGCCGCTCCAGAAGTGGTCATATCGCTCTTTCATGCGAGCGATAAACTTTTCAGGGGGCACTGTCCAATACACTTCATACACATCGGGCAAGAAAATAGCGAGCCAAGTATGTTCGTTCAGGCCGAGATTTTTCCAGGGATAGGAGAGAAACGTATGATGCCAAGTAGCTGAATCTACGGCTAAGTGATTGCCTAAGAAATGGGCTAAGTGGGCTGCGCTGCGCTGGGGGCGCAGATAGAACCGGAAGGGTGTCTGAATGCCACGAGTAAATCGCCGCCAGACCTCAAAAGCGCTCTGTGTAGGAAAGAGGAGATAGTATCCGGGCTTACAAGCCTGGGCTTGGATAATCCAGTGCCACACCGTATAAGGGGGAAAGAGCGCTTGAATCTCCCGCTGCATCCGGTAGCGGCCTGAGTCAGAGAGCGGAAGGTAGAGCGGTTTCGGGGCATTTACCCGAATGGGTGCTATGATTTGAAGGGCGCCGAGTCCGACCACTGCCAAGAGCAAAAGTCCCACGACATAATAAAGACGGCGATTTGCAGGTATGGCGACCTTTTTGCGGCTTATTTTCCTTTTGCGGGGAGGCATGCTAACTGAGGACTTTGCGCAAGAGTAAGCGTTTCTCTCGCTGAAGAGTAGCCGGCAGCGTGGAATGCGGATGCGGCCAGTGGGTACGCACTGCGAGTTCGGCTATCTCCTCAGGCGTAAGCTCCGAAAGTTTTTTGTGCCAAAGCCGAGCTGCCGCTGCCTTCACCCCATAAATATCCTCTCCAAAACAGACAGAATTTGCATGAAAAATCCATAGGCGCCGTTCACTCCACAGCAGGGCAAGTATTTCCCCCAAAAAGAAGCTACCTGTACCTCGGGAGCGCTCAGGGTAGAACATTTGCACAGCTACCTTGGCTGGAATAGCGGTAGGTTTGTGGAAAGTGGGCAGTTTTTCCACTTCTTGGAGTGCATGAAGAAGGCGCTGGGGAATCTCATCCGACCCTGCCCATCCCCACTGCGGTACTCGCTCGCTGAAATGCTTCTGAATTACAGGCACCGGCATAAAGGGTATCCAATTCAGTCCCCAGAGTAATATCAGCATAAGTAGCGTGAGAGCCAGTAGCGTCTCTGCGACAAGCCTAAGAAGATTCAACGCCCACCGAATGAGAAACATGTGCTCAACTCAACCAAGCGGAAGCTGCTCCATTCGTTGGCGGTAGAAGGTATTGATGACTTCCACTACCTCTTCGGGTGTATCTACCAGCGCGAAAAGGAACATGTCCTCGGGTGAAATGTAGTTCCACTGCTCCAGCACTATGGTTTGGAGCCAGTCCACCATGCCTTTCCAGAACTCCCTTCCTACCATGACCACGGGGAAGCGCTCTATTTTGCGGGTTTGGATGAGGGTCAGAGCCTCAAAGAGCTCATCCATCGTCCCGAACCCCCCCGGAAGCACAACGAATGCCTGCGCATATTTGACAAACATGACTTTGCGCACGAAGAAGTAATCAAAGTTGATGAGAAGGTCTTCATCTACATAAGGGTTAGGGGCTTGCTCAAATGGCAAGATGATATTCAGCCCTACAGAATGCCCTCCGAAGAGTTTAGCGCCTTTATTCCCTGCTTCCATGATGCCGGGGCCGCCGCCCGTAATAATACCATAGCCATTTTCTACGAGGGCTTGGGCTACCTTGACCGCAAGCTCATAGTGGGGCGAGCCCGGCTTGCTCCGCGCCGAACCGAATATAGACACACAAGGACCTATTCTAGCCAGGGTCTCAAAACCCTCCACAAACTCAGCCATGATGCGGAAAATCTGCCAAGTATCCGTCGCCCTCTTCTCCCGTAGATCGCGGGTTTTGTTAAAAATGTTTTTGGGCAGCCCATTCGTGGGTGGAATCATATGTCAGCAAATTTAGGGAACAAACTCATCTGCATCACGCTGCCAATACACTGCTTCTCGCCAGAAATCCAATAAGGTCTGCTGAATCGCTTCTGCATGCGCTTGAAGAGCCCCTTCAATAGATTCCACAGACAAGGGCAAGCTACGGCGCTGAATATACGAGCGCATATATGTGCTCATGCCCCCATAAGAGCCAAAGGTTTGCAGTAGATTCTCCTCCTGCATCCGCTGAAGGAAGGGCTTCCATGATTCAGGGGCATGGTCTTTATGCGGAAGGAGCACTTCTTTTCGGAAGCGCGCTTCGTACAGAGGCAGGGGTTCGTGAGCGAATAAGCTCCAGTTCTCTCCCAGAACAGCATCTAACCATAAATCCACGATAAGCCCTGCGTATTTACCGGCAGCGGGGGCAAGCAGGCGGCGCGCCCGTAGAAAAGCAGGGTGCTGATCCGTTCGCCAATCTATCCAACGATGATATTGCACGCCCTTTTGAATAAGCAAGGGCAGTTCTTTGTACTGCATGCCTCGTACTCCATCCGCAATAAACGCCCCAAACCGAAACGCTGGCGGTGATTTCGCCAGAAAAATATGCCCTAAATGATGCATATTAGTAATAGCCTTTCCAATCGTAGTACCAGTGTTTGAGGCTCTCTTCTAAGATGGTGAGAATACCCGCTTCGGAATGCCACCAGAGCCCCCTTCGGTAGCGCAAAGGGTTAGCGGCTGCGATGCCCCATACGATACCCTCGGGAGTGAGGAAACGACGCGCCAATCGCTCTATCCTCTTACCATGCGATGCCGACGAAACAATCACAATCCGATGCCAGTTTCGCTCACGACAAAGGCGCCGAATATGCTGGATTTCCTCATAAGTACTCGTGCCTTCACATGAAACCAGAATGCGCTCGGGAGGCACACAGAGACTTTGTAGGGCTAAGGTAGTGAATTCACATTCTTTTGCTGATGGCATACCTATAGCCAATAGGTCTTCGTTCCAGGCTCTTCCGAGGGCTACGAGAGTAGCAAGAGGATAAAGCGGATAGAGCTCGGCGGCTTTGAGGCTTCGCTCAAAGGGTCGGCCGCTGAGTACGATAATAGCATCCCAAGGGAGAGGGGGAGGAGGCACTTCCGCCTCCAATCGGTGCTCTATCCAGCGCAGGATGGAATAACGAAAAGCATAACCCCCCAGAAGGAATACCCCAGTTATCCCCAGAACCACCCACAAGATTTTTCGCATCTCCCCAAGTTAGGAATAACCTGAGGTGCATCGTAGCTTTGTATAGTGGCACATCAAGTCTCCGCTCGGAAATATCGTCCGGTCTCCTTTTCGCAAGTGGTGGGGCAACCCTTTGTTGTCCAGACCCTACGCAACGCTCTTAAGCACGGCAAGATTGCCCATGCCTATCTCTTCTTTGGGCCCCGCGGCGTCGGCAAAACTACCTGTGCGCGCATTTTGGCACGCGCAGTCAACTGTGAATCGCTCACTCCTGAAGGCGATCCCTGTGGCGTCTGCCCCTCTTGCCAGCGCTTCGCTGAGGGCCGCTCATTCAACCTCATAGAAATAGATGCCGCCTCCCATAACAGCGTAGAAGATATTCGCCTTATCGTAGAGCAGGTACAGCTCAGCCCACCCGAAGGCCGCTACAAAGTTTATATCATAGACGAAGCCCACATGCTCACCACTTCCGCCTTCAACGCTTTCCTCAAAACCTTAGAGGAGCCGCCCCCCCATACGATTTTTATCTTAGCTACGACGGAAAAGCACAAGATTCCCGCCACCATTCTGTCCCGCTGTCAGCGGTTTGATTTTCGGCGCATCCCCACTGAAGCTATTGCAGAGCACCTCCGCGCGATCGCACAGAAGGAAGGAGTAGAAGCCGAAAGGGAAGCCCTTTTCCTAATCGCAGCGAAAGCAGAAGGAGGATTGAGAGATGCTCTGAGTCTCTTTGACCAAATGGCGAGCCGTACGGCAGGTAAGCTCACCTACGCAGCTACATTAGAGGCGTTAGAGGCGCTGGACTACGATGCATACTTTCAAATGGGAGATTATCTCCACAGTTGGAAGCCAGAAGAAGCCCTTCGCTCTATGCGGGCTTACCTGGCAGCAGGATACGAAGCTGCTTCCCTTCTGCAGGGACTGCTGGGGCATTTTCGCTATCTCTTGTTAGCGCAGTACGAACCCTCTGCTCTGAGTGAGGGTATTCCCCCCCACTACCGCCAGAAATACTTAGAGACCGCTCCTCACTATAGCGAAGGTTTCCTCTTGCATGCCATAGACTTACTGCTGGAGGGGGAGCGCCGACAGATGTATAGTCGTTCTCCCGAGATTGTTCTGGAAGCAACGCTCCTAAAGATCGCTCTTTTGCCGCAGGCCCTTTCAGCGCCAGCCACTGCCTCTGCTACCTCAGCGCCCGGTTCCCTTGCCACTTCTACTCGTTCGGCTTCTTCCCCTGCCTCCTCACGTCCCCAAGTACCCCGCAGCTTAGAGGAGGCTAAAAAAAAGTCCTCCAAAACACCACACCCCAGCTAACCCCTGAACTCTGGGAAAAAGGGATTCAAGCTTACTTGAGTAAGCCTGTTGGTACGCAGTTAGACGCTTGCCTCGCAGATGGGAAGTATTACACAGAGAACTGCACTCTGTCTATTTGGGTGCCCTCCACAGCCCATGCTCAGCTTTGGGCTACTCAGGCAACCGAGATAGAAAACTCCCTTCAGAAACTCTTGAATCATCCTGGGATTCGGGTACGGCTCTTGCCACGCAAAGAGGCTTTTCCCGAGGTGGAACGCATCCATACTTCTGAAGAGCGCTGGCAGGCCCTCCGCCGCATCAATCCCCTCGTAGAGGAACTGCAGCGCCGCTCAAAAGGGAAGATACTTCCGTATGATGTAGAGCGCTATTTCTCCTCCCAGCAAACCCAATCCACTCAAAAAGAATAAAAGCTGCCATCCTTGTTTCTCTGTAAAGGGCAGGTCAAGCTCGGAAAAAAAATGCTGAGGTAGTGGGCTACACCCAGGATGTACAAGAGGAGGTGCTTCTCCTAAGCGCACCGGTTCCTTGGCAAATCGTCCCATCCATACAACTTGATGTATCTGATTTCGCCAAGGGCGCAGCAAACTCAGCCCAGAAGCATAAGGAAGCGTGGCTATTTCACGCGGGGAGACTGCTTGCTGAGCGGCTTCCATTAGCGCGGAGAATGCCCCTGAGTCTCTCGTAGGAAATACCACCCAGAAGGCTTGTCCTGGCAAAGCAGCAGCTACTCCTACCCGTGCGCCTTTTTGCAGCAGGAATGTACCTATGCTCTGAGCATCTTTCCATGCAGTGGGGCACCGCCCATCCAATACAATCACATGAAAAGGTATATCAGAAGGTCTTCTTTCGGCTTCCCACCAGAGAATCCCCCCTAATCCCAAGAAAAATCGCAGGAGTACTCGGCTACTTAGCCAGAGGGAAACCCAGGTTTGGGGGGGATATAGTTCTTTGAGGGACAGACGTACGAGCCATATGGCTATGCCGGCTGTCCATAGCAGAAGAAGACCAAACCCCTCTAAGCTCACCTCGCTTGGAGGCGGGGGTCTATGGCATCCCGCAGTCCTTCACCCAGGAGGTTGAAGGTAGTAACGACGATAAAGATTGCCAGCCCTGGGAATACTGCGAGCCACCAGGCGCCAGTAGCACTACGAGCAGCAGAGAGAAGGGAGCCCCAAGTTACCGTCGTGGGCGGCACACCAATCCCCAAAAAGCTTAGTCCTGATTCTACTAAGATAGCCGATGCCACCCCAAACGCAATAGATACCAGTACAGGGGCTAAGGAGTTAGGCAGCGCATGCAGAATCATGATGCGCCAATCAGAATAGCCCAACGCACGGGCTGCCTGAATGTAGTCTAAGCTGCGTACCTTGAGCATTTCGCCGCGTGTAAAACGAGCGATTCCCGTCCAGGAAGTTACCCCTATCATCGCCATCACCAAGAACAAGCTGGGCTTAGCTATCGCTACTACGGTGAAAATCAACAAGGTAGTGGGGAGCGAAATAATCACTTCTATGATGCGGCTGATTGTGAGGTCTACCCAAAGATGGATACGATGGGCTCCCCATGCGGTGCGTTTGAGTAGGCGGGAGGGAAGCCATACGAGCATCGCTGTACCCCCTACAATAAGCAGCGACAGAAGAAGCGACCCCAAGAAGTAGAAGAAACCTTGTCCCAGTGCTTCGGCGAGGGCATAACGGCGCAAGTAGAATCCATAATATAGCCCCAAAAGAATGCCGGGCAAGCCTAGCCAGAGGGTAGCTCGGCTTACCTGAAGAGAATGGTCGCCGAAATAACCTGCCAGCGCCCCCAAGAAAATCCCAATAACGGCTGCGATTCCCACCGATACGATTCCTACCGTTAGGGATATGCGTGAGCCGTGGATGAGACCGCTGAGCACATCGCGCCCGAGGTTATCCGTGCCCAGATAATGCCATTCAGCAGAAGAGCGTACGATTTGTTCTCCAAAAGGACTCACAGCAGGAGCATTTCGCAGGTCTAATTCTTCGGGGGCATAGCGTACAAGCGGCCATAATGCCCAATCTAAGTTTAGGGCGCGCCAATCTACCTTTCGTAGTTCGGGCTCCCAGAGCTTGAAGCCCATCGCTTCTCCATAATCGCGAAAAATCGGCCACATTACTTTGCTCTGGTAGGAAGCTATGATGGGTTTATTATAGGCTAAAAAGTCGGCAAGGAGCGCTATCACAGCCAAAACGCCTACCGTCCATAGAGAGAAATAAGCAAAGCGATTTTGCTTGAAAGTCTCCCAGATTCGCCGTCCGGGAGAATATGATATGGAAGGCTGGGCTGTTTGTACTTCTTCCATAAGATTTAGCGTTTGGTATAGGTGATTCGGGGATCCACGACGGCGTAGAGAATATCAGCTACCAGGATGCCTATTAGCGTGAGCACCGCCCCAATCGTGAATACAGCAATAATCACGGGATAGTCCCTTGCCGTCATCGCCCCGTAGCTGAGGAAGCCCATACCGGGGATGGAGAAAATCGTCTCTAATATCACAGAGCCGCTAATCATACCGGGAAAAATGGAAGCCAGCAGGGTGATAATTGGAATGAGGGAGTTGCGGAAGGCATGTTTCCAGATGACCAAGGTTTCGGGCAGACCTTTGGCGCGAGCGGTGCGCACATAGTCCTGCTGGAGGGTCTCCAACAGAGCAGTACGCATTTGCCGGCTCAGAAAAGCCAGCGAGCCATAGGTATAAATTAGCACTGGCAAAATCAAGTGATATGTCCAATCTGCCAAGCGCTGTCCTAAGCTCCATTCAGAGGAATGCTCGGTACTCTGGATGCCGCCAGGCGGGAATAGGTTCAGGTAATCTCCTCCGCACAAAAAGATGATAGCCATCGTGCCCACCCAGAAACTGGGGAGAGAATCTAACATGAAAAGGGCCATTCCCGTGAGCCTATCACGGAGACTGCCCCTATGTACCGCTGCATTCACCCCCAAGGGAATAGAGATGAGATAAGCCAGCATTACGGAGATAATATTGATGATAAGAGACCAACGCACTGCATCCAAGAGCTTTTGGCTAATCGGACGCTTATCTTGGTAGGAGATGCCGAAGTCCCCTTGCAGAAGTCCCATAAGCCAGCGGTGATACTGATTTTCTGTACCATACCAGTGGATGGTAGGAATGTAGATTTTCCAGCGCTGGGCTTGGGCGGGAAGGGCTTCCACCTTCTGGAGAACCTCCGCATAGAAGGGCTTGAGCAGGGGAATAAGCAGTCCCTCCAGTTGGCGAAGTTTGTAGAGGATTTCATCATATTCTTTTTCCTGAGGAATCAGCACTAAGAGGGCTCGGGCATCTGCACGACGATCGCCCCAGCTCGGGTCATTCGCCGTGGCAAAGAATGCAGAATCCAGCCGCTGGAATGCCTCATAATAGGCTTGAATAGCAGCCCAGTTGCCGAACTTATACACTAAGCGGCGCAAGGCATCTTGGATCGGTACTCGGGGTATGCGATAGAGCGTTTCTGGCTCTGCCAAGGGAGCGACCGCAAAGTAGAATATAGGCAAATCTAACCCCAGTTCTCTGCGCTTTTCCAGGTAGGCTTGCTGCGAGGCTTGCTTTTCGGCAAGCTGCTCTCCTCCCGCAGCTTTTCCCGCAAGCATTTGTTCTACAGGATCGCCTGGGGCAGACTGGCTAATCAGAAAGGATAAAAGGGTAATCAAGAAAAGGGTCGGCAAGAAGAAAAGCAGCCGCCGTATAAGATAGGCAGTCATACCCTAAGAGTCAGAAGCAGGTACCGTTTTACCGTAGCGGATGAGGTTTTGCGGTGTCCAGAAGCCCGAAGGAAAGTAGCCTGGCCGAATAGCACTGGTGTAAGCATTCCGAAAGCGACGATGAATCGCCATTCGCTCCAGAGGGGATGTCAAAAAGATATAGGGCTGCTGCTGGTACACAACCCAATGAAAGAGCCGATATAAGGAGTCTCTTCGGTCTTTATCCAGCTCCTCGCGTACCTTATCTATGATGGCATCGGTCGTAGCATCACCAAAGCCCACATAGTTAGAGCCACCTTCTGCCCAACTGCTTGTATGCCAGATTTGCTTGAGGTCTTGGGGGTTATGGCTACCCACCCACGCACCGATATACACATCAAAGTCATGCTTCTTGATACGCTCTAAATAGACTGACCACTCCAACGAAACGATATTTACCTTCATTCCCACGCGTTCTGCTTCTTGTTTGAGGATTTGGGCCATTTGCATGCGCACTTCATTCCCGGCATTCACCATGATGTCAAACGCCAGAGGAATGCGCTTACCTTCTATCTCTTTTTCTCGCACTCCATCGCCATCGGTATCCTTCCAGCCCGCTTCGTCTAAGAGTTGTGCTGCTTTGATAGGGTCATAAGGTATCGGCGGAAGCGTATCGTTATATGAGCCCTTTTGCATGGGGTATATTGGTCCGGTGATGCGCTGAGCCAGCCCATACGACAGCTTCCGAATCAACATTTCCACATCTACCAAATGAGCCAAAGCCCGCCGCACCCGTACATCCGTGAAAACTGGGGGTCTCCCCTGCGGACGCATGTTGAGTCCTATATAGGAGTATGCAAAGGAAGGCGGCGACTCTAACCGAAAATGCGCCTGAAAGCTGCTGTTGCGCCGAAGCTCCACGAAATCTTTCGCCGGAATCCCACTCATCACATCTATCTTCTGAGCTTTGAGCGCTGTGATGGCTGTATTAGGATCGTTGATAATGCGATAAATAATCTTGTCTGGATAAGCTTCATATGATAAGCCCTTCAAAGTATCTGCCCACCAGTTGTTTTTGCGGCGAAGAACGATCTGCTGTCCCGTAACCCACTCCTCCAACAAGTAGGGTCCGCAACCTACAATGTGCTCTGGTTCCCGCTGCATGCTATTATAGCGCTCCGCAAAGCGACGAATGTTGGGGTCATTCCGCAGCTTCTCTCCTTCTCGGTTAAGCTGGCGAATGCTGTATTTCTCCAAGAGATTCTCTGGGTCATACACATACCTCGGCAAAATCGTAACAGAGCCAATAGAAGAATATGCCAGCATGTACTTCCGATTGGTAATCACGGTGAAGCGACGGGGATTCTTGGGGTCTATAAGCACATCCTCTACAAACTCATAGTACGGTCGCAGCGAAGCACAATCTACCAGCGGTACCTTGATGACTTTGAAGGAGAACTCTATGTCTTTGGCAGTTACGGGGTCGCCATTATCCCAGCGAGCTAAAGGATGAATCTCAAAAGTATAGCGCATTCCATCGGGAGAAACTTCGGGCAGATTAGCTGCCAGAGCCGGTAGATAGGGATAGTTAGTATCGCGAGGATCCACATTCAGTAGAGAGAAGAAAATATGCCCTTGAATATACTGGGCATCAGCGCTGGTGGAGTTAGTAGGATTGAGATTTTCAGGGTCGCCCAAGGTGTGGATAATCACCCAGTCGCCTCGGGTGGGCTGGGTTTGGTCGGAAGTGTAGAGGTTAGCCTCTTTTTCTCGGCTACCTGAACACTGCCAGAGAAATACGATAACTCCAAAGGGTAGCAACTTTTGTCTCATGTGCGGCTCAAATATACGAGAACTTATCGGTCTACTTCACACATCACGGTATCCAGCGACCCCAGTAGTGCGATGAAATCAGCCAGCCACATGCCTTGACGCGCCAGTTCGGGGAGCATGGAAAGATGCGCCAATGAAGGAGAACGGCACTTGAGCCGCCGAGGTATATCCTTATTTTTTTCCGTCTCCAGCACGAATCCAATTTCTCCCCGCGCACCTTCTACAGCTACATAAAGTTCAATGCTTTGCGGAACGCGCAGGCGCTTCCCACCTAAAGCCCGAGGATTGAAGCCTTCTCCGCCCAAATGTTTGTGCTCCAGTCTCTCTATGCACTGGTGAAGGATTTTCATGCTTTCCTTAATCTCTTCCAATCGCACGTAGGTGCGATCCCAGCAATCGCCTAAAATGCCTACTTCACCTTTACCGACGGGTACTTCAAACTCCAGCTCGGGATATACACTATAAGGACGCACTCTGCGCAAGTCCCAGGCTAAACCACTACCCCTTAGGACGGGACCTGATGCCCCATATGCCAGAGCCACTTCTAATGGAATTACCCCTACTCCCGCTGTGCGCTGCCGAAATATGGCATTCTCTAAGAGAAGCGCTTCCAGTTCTTGCAGGCTGCGGGAAAAGTAGTTCAAGAAACTCTGAAGTTCCTCTAAAAAGCCCACGGGTAGGTCAAAGGCTATGCCGCCGATCCAGATTAGATGATAGAGAAGTCTTGCCCCACTCCACCGCTCCAAGAGTTGCACTAAATACTCTCTATCTCGGAAGGCCCACATGAATCCCGTTACTGCTCCCAAATCCAAAGCATAGGTGCCAATCGCCAAAAGATGAGAAGCGATGCGATTCATTTCCACTGCCAGCACGCGCAGATATTCTACCCGAGGGGGGAGTTTGCCTTCCCAGCCTAAGGCTTTTTCCACCGCTAAGGCGTAAGCATGCTCCACCAGTAGCGGCGCTACATAATCTAATCGGTCTACATAGGGCACTATTTGCTCAAAGGGTAAGAACCGAGCATGCTTCTCAAAACAACGGTGCATGTAGCCTATTTCTACTTCAGCGGCTTGCACCCATTCTCCCTCCAGACTAAGCAACACATGGAGCACCCCATGAGTGGAGGGATGTTGGGGTCCTAAGTGAAGTTGCATGTATGCAAAAGAAAGTTTTTCCATACCTTTGCACAAACCACACACTTATGCGAGCACTCGTAGTAGCCCTTCTGACAGCAGGCATGTACCTGCTGGTTGGCTGCGGTGGGCAGCAGCAACAGCAAGAACAATCTCAACCGCAACAAGAGCAGAAGACGGAACAGCCAGCTGGTGGCGAGCAAACGCCCCCTGCCCAGCCTGAGCAACCTCAGCAGCAAGGCAGCGAGCAGCAGCCCCAGCAGCAAGGCGAGAAGAAGTAAAAACCTCTTCTCTTCTGCTCAAGCCTCTCCTCTCTTTGGGGAGAGGCTTTTCTTATTTTTGACCCGTTATGCCTTCTCGCAAAACGACCACCCCCGCCTTACCCGAAATCGCAGGTAGAGTCGTTCCCCAAGCCGTAGAGGTAGAAAAAGCCCTGCTTGGTGCCCTCCTCATTGAGAAAGATGCCATCGCCAAGGTCATAGACCTTATCACCCCAGAAGTCTTCTACGACCCTCGCCACCAGCGGATTTATGCAGCGATTCGCGGAATATTTGACCAAGGGCTACCCATAGACCTGCTTAGCGTAACCGAAGCGCTCAAGCGCGCCGGCACCTTCAAAGACGTAGGCCCCTATTACTTAGCGGAACTTACCTTAGGCGTAGCCTCCAGCGCAAATGCAGAAACATATGCACGCATCCTGGTAGAAAAATACCTGCTGCGTCAAATGATAGCGATTTCAGCCGAGGTTACGGAAAAGGCATTTCACGAGGAAACAGATGCCTTTGAGCTACTGGATATGGCGGAAAATCGGCTCTATGAGCTTTCGCAGCATCATTTACGCCGTAGCATCCAACCAGCCCAACGCGTGCTTCAAGAGACATTATCCCTTTTGGAGAAGTTGAGGCAGCGGAATCAACCGCTGACAGGGGTACCCTCGGGATTCCCAGAATTAGACCGCATGACTGCCGGATGGCAAAAGTCCGACCTCATTATTTTGGCAGCGCGCCCCAGCATGGGCAAAACTGCTTTCGCCCTCAACATCGCTCGGCACGCCGCCCTCAGTGGTTATGCCACAGCGATTTTCTCTTTAGAGATGTCTGCGCTTCAGCTCATGTACCGATTTATCAGCATGGAGGTGGAAATCAACTCAGAAGCCCTGCGTACAGGGCAGATACCGCCTGACCTTTGGCTGGCTCTGCCGCAGAAGTTAGAGCGTTTGGCACAAGCTCCTATCTATATTGATGACACGCCTTCCATCACTATTTATGATCTTAGGGCTAAGTGCCGCCGGCTCAAAGCCGAAAAGGATATTCAACTCGTCATGATAGATTACCTCCAGCTCATGGGCTCTGTCCAAAAAGCCCCTACACGCGAGCAGGAGATTGCCTCTATTTCGCGTTCGCTCAAAGCCCTGGCTCGCGAACTGGATGTACCTATTATCGCTCTTTCTCAGCTGAGTCGCGCCGTAGAAATGCGAGGTGGGGACCGGCGCCCCCAACTATCCGACCTGCGAGAAAGTGGTAGCTTGGAACAAGACGCAGATGTTGTTATCTTTCTGTATCGCCCTGAGTATTACGGAATCTTACAAGATGAGGAGGGCAACCCCACACAGGGCATCACAGAAGTGCTATTGAGCAAACAGCGCAACGGCCCCATCGGCAAAGTGCGTTTGCGATTCATGAGTGATTATATGCGGTTTCTCTCCTTGGAAGCAACCCCTTCTCTGCTACCTTCCGGTGGCTACACCCTCTCTTCCCGAGCCAATGATCTACCTCTCCATCCTTCGGATGAGGAAGAGGACCCCCCCCCATTCTGAGCTTACTTTCGCAGTCCCACTGCGCGCAAGAGATGGGGGGCGTATTCTCGGCTGCACATATAGACTTTTCCAGTATGCATTACCACTTTATAGCGCCCAGAAAACCAGGGGAGTACCTCTTGGACGGCATCCACATTAATCAGAGTATTCCGACCGATGCGGAGGAAAGGCGGATGAGGAAGTTTATCTTCTATTTCCTGCAGGGTATAACCGCGAGTTTGGTAGGTGGTACCGCTGCGAACCTCTATCTCTAATACTCTTTCTTCAATCTGCACCCCTACAATCTCAGAGGGCGAGAGAATGAGGTGTCCTTCTTTCTGGGGAATGGCTATGCGCTGGGGGGCGGGGTTTCCTCGCCAGCTCAGATAGGTTTGGGCTCTCTGGAAAGCCTGCCGAAACCGCTCCAGAGAAAACGGCTTGAGCAGATAATCCACAGCGCCCCCTTCAAAGGCTTTGAGCGCATGTTCGCTATAAGCAGTAGTAAAGATGATGGCTGGAGGTGAAGAAAGGCTCTTAGCGAAATGCATCAGTGCTACACCATCCATGCCTGGCATTTCTATGTCCAGTAGTATGATGTCCCAGTTTTCGTTTTGGAGGCGCTGGAGTGCGATTTCGCCATCCGGTGCTTCTTCTATGGAAAGCTCCGCATCTACCTGTTGGAGATAGCGCCGTAGAAGCTGACGAGCAGGCGCCTCATCCTCTACAATCAAAACCCGAAGTATCGCCACAGAAGCAAGTATAAAGTTTTCACTTGAGCCAACCTACAGCTAAGAGCCAATCTTGCGTCTCTACAAAGAAAAGGGCAATCTCTCGGTATATCTCTCCTCGCCGAAACTCCACTCTATCTTTCCAAACGGATAGTTCTCGACGAAAGGATATTTTGTCAAATTCTTGACATAACAGCTTGTACGACAACTCCTTAGCGCACCAGAAATGCCATTTTGTGAAGGAAGGCGGGTCTTCTCTCTGTCTCTCAGATTCTTGAGTGAAATAATGCCATACAGCGGGGGGGAAAGGGCGCAGGCGCTCTATATCTATGGCGATAGGATGCGGGCTCGTAGCGGCAGCAGCCCAGGGATTACTATGGGAAAGGGAAAAGTGAGGAAAGGGGTTCAAGCGAGCGCGGGCTGCCCGAGCTGCCAGCGACTCTAACCGCCGACGCTCATGCACAATCCTGCGTACTCTCGTCGCCTCTTCTGAGGATAACTTAGCTTCTTTCCACAGCTCGGCTTCGGACTCCGTGATTTTCCACACGGCCCAGCATCCTGCATTCCCTTCGCCCCTGTATATTAGAGGCATGCCCCGAAAGTGGTACTTTCTCCTCAAAGAACCGCTCACTCTCCCTCCGCAAGAGCAGGTAGCCCAAGCCTTACAAAAAGCTCTGGAAAACTGGAGGGCACATGGACAGCCTATCGCTTGGAAGGTAGATTTTCCTTTCCCTCTCCTCTTAGAAATAACTGCTTTCTCTCCGACCACAGGCTGCAGCATAGATAAACTCTTCCGCTGCGTAAAAGAGACCCTCTCTCACTTTCAACTCACCCTCCTTCCCTCAGACTATGTTTTGGTATTAGAAGAAGGAAAAACTTTTACAAAAAAATTTTATGATATAGTAAAAGAATACAGGAGTCGTAAAGGGGGAGGTAGCTGGCAAGTCGTAGAGCTTGGAGAAGGTGGGTATCGGGTAGTGCCTTTAGAGGAGAGTTACCTTAGGGTCCATCTGTGAGAATAGCAGTCATAGGTCCTGCCAAGGACATACACCTGCGGCGATGGGGACTCGCTCTCCGGGAAGCAGGAGCCGAGGTAGTGTTTGTAGGAGTAGAGCCTGCCCCCGAAGGGCTGAGCCCTTACTACGGAGTGGGTGAGCCCATAGCTGCACCTACTTGGCATACCTTCTGGCAGCGACGCTCTCTGCTCTACCAGCTCCTAAGACAACTTCGGGTAGATGTAGCTCATCCCATCCACCTCACCCCTTCGGGAGTATGGGTCTGGCTGAGTGGATTCCGCCCGTATGTGCCCTTTGCGATGGGGGCAGATATACTGGAGTATGCGTATCCCCACCTACCCTTAGTCCGCCGCTGGACCTTCCAGCATAAGGAAGTAACGCTCCTATCTTCCATGACAGACTTTATACGAAGAAAGCTCATGCCCCCCTTCCTTCGGGCTACGCTTCACGATGCCCTCCTCAGTGTCGGGGATAACTATGAGTTATGTTTTTCAAAAAAGTTATTTGAAAAAGAAAAACTATTTTTGGAACTACAGGCTGGTATCTCTACGAGAGAGGGAGATAAGAAGGGAAATTTCTCGCTTCCAGTGGAGGGACGGCTGCTCTTAGCACCTCGGGGAGCCACCCTCCTCTATCAAGCAGATATTATCCTGGAAGGCTTCAAGCATTACTTAGAAGCGGGTGGGAATGAGTTCGCTCTTATCCTTCTCACAAATAGCTACCCCCTACACCCCGAGGTAGAACGGCTCTCCAAGTATTTAGAGATACATTTTGTAAAAAAGTTTTTCATTTTCAGAAAAAAATTAAGTTATACCGAAATAATGAATCTGTGGCGAGAAGCTGCTGCCTTCATTTCAGCGCCAGTATATGATGGATACAGCTACGCCGTAGCGGAGGGACGCTGGTATGGCGCCTTGCCTATCGTAAATGCTATACCTGGCCATAAAGAAATCCTTACTCATGGCTACGACAGTCTGTTTGTAGAACCTTTTACACCCCAGCGGCTGGCTACCACCCTCAGAGAAGCAGAAAAGCTCCTAAAAGAGCATCCCTTCTGGAGAGAGCGCAACCAACGGTGGATACGGCGGTTCTCCGACCTCTCTGCGAACGCTAAACGGTTCTTACAAATCGTGGAACAATACTTATCCGCCTACCGAGACAAAAAAGCCTGGCGCTAAGAGAAGAAGCCCCAGCATAAGCAGTAAGCCCAGCATGAAAGGCAAGCTGGCTCGCACGACTTGACCCATGCTTTTTTGAAAGTAGCCTATGGCTACGAATAAGTTTAGTCCCACAGGAGGCGTGAGATACCCTACTTCCAGCGCCAGGATGAATACCAATCCCATCAGCACAGGGGAAACCCCGAGCTGTTGTGCCGCAGGCAAAAAGGCTGGAGCAAACACTAAAATCGCTGAGAGTACATCCATTACCATGCCTGCTACGAGGAGCACCCCCACAACCACCACTAAAAAGGAGAACGGAGTGAGCTTGAGACTATCTACCCATTCTGCCACCCAGAAAGGCAGTTCAGCTAAAAGGAGAAAGTAGCTAAGGAGCGCTGCCATGAGCACGATAGCCAAGATGCTTCCTAAAGCTGTCGTAGCTTCGGCTAAGGTATCTCGGAGATTAGACCAGCGTAGCGTGCGATATAGTAGCCCCTCTATGGCGAAGAGATACAACACTGCAATCGCGGCAGCCTCGGTTACATTATACAACCCTGCGTAGATACCTCCCAAAACTACCAGAGGTAGTCCTAAAGCAGGCACCGCCCGTAATGTGGCTTGAAAGGCAGTTTTCAAGCTAAAGGTTTCTCGGGGCAAACGGTGATACCATCCCAATATAATGCCCACTCCTATGAGCAGGAGCCCTGCCCACAGACCGGGCAACACACTGGCTAAAAAGAGCTTCTCTATGTCGGTCCGAGTAACTATACCATAGACTATCATGGGGATGCTGGGCGGAATCAAAATCCCCAGAGACCCCCCTACTGTTACGCTGCCTAAGGCTAAGGTTTCAGGATAGCCAGCTTTCCGCATAGCGGGATAGAGGAAACTCCCAATCGCTATCATGGTTACGGGGGAAGAACCAGAGATGGAGCCAAAAATCATGCAGGCTAATACAGCCGCCACCGCTAATCCGCCAGGCAGCCACCCTAACCAAGCTCGGGCTACTTCCACTAAGTACCGAGCCGTTTCTCCCTTAGAAACTATTGCTCCTGCCAAGATGTAAAGGGGAATAGAAAGTAAGGCAGGCTTTGTAAGCGTCTCCAGCATGTATTTGACGAGTGCCTCGGTGGGGAGGCTCTCATAGGCAGCAAATAGTCCAAATCCCAATCCTCCTAATAGCACAAAAAGCGGCACCCCTACCCCCAGCAGTAAAAGTATTCCCACACCTATTAGCGCCCCTTTCATAGGACTGCTTTCCGCTGGAACGCCTCAGGGAGTACCCGTCCTCGCCACACTTCTATCCACAAATAACTACCGATAGCATATCGCACCGCAGACAGGCTCACCGCCAACACAAAAAAGCCATACACTACCCACAAAGGTATCTGCAGAACAAGGTCTATTTCATTATTTTTGTAGAGAAGGCGTACGAACTTATACCCCCCCCAGCCTAAGAAACTCAGAAAAGCCGCCGAGATAAGGGAGGCAACCGAGGAGAGCAAAGCCTGCTGGGATGGAGAGAGCCACTGCCGCACCACACCTACGGTGATATGCTCATAGTAGCCACTTGCCATTTGAAGGCCCCAGTAACTCAGGATAACGAAAAGGTACGTCGCTAAGCGGTCTGTGCCATAAAAAGGCTCCTTGAGCAAGTACCGAGAAAATACGCCAGCTAATACCACAGCACTAATGAAGAGCATGAGCAGAGCGGCAATAGTCTTCTCAACCCGATGAATGCGTTCCTGCCACCGAAGATAACCCCGTATGAAAGAGCTCACTGCTTAGTGGAGATTTTCTTTTTGCGAAACTCTGTGAGGCGAGCTCGCACCTGTTGGAGGAGCGCTTTGCCTTCGGGTCCGAGAGCCGCTTCCAGCTTAGGCGTAGCTGCCTCCACCGCTTTCCGAAAGGCTTCGCGCTGCTGGGAAGTTAGACGATAAAATCGCACATTTCCTTGCTTTTCTATGCCTGCTAAAATAGACTGCTCCTCATCTCGGACGAGCTTACGCCCGGTGTTTTGGAGGTCTGCTCGCTTAGTTTCTACTAAGAGGGCTTTTTGAAGGTCAGGAGAGAGCTTGTCAAATGCCTTTTTGGACATAACCAGCGCGCCTGGCTGATACACATGCCGGCTGAGCGTGTAATGCTGGATTTGCCCCAGCCAACCCGTGGATACGCTAAAGACCAAAGTCTGGTCAAACCCTTCTACCATGCGATTTTTGAGGGCCATGAGCACATCAGGCGTGGGGATAGGTACTGGTGTCGCCCCCAACGCCTTATACATCTCTATGTAAAGGGGGGTTTCCTGAGCACGCATTTTGAGGCCCTTGAGGTCGGCGGGCGTAAGAATAGGCCGTGTGGCGCAACCGAAGTTTCGCCAGCCGTTGACGCCCCAGAAAATAAGCACCACATCCTTGGCAGCGAGCCTGCGTTTGAATTCATCAAACAAAGCATCCATCACATAATCCACCTCCTCATCGCTTTCAAAGAGAAAAGGCATTTCCAGCGCAAGGAGTTCAGGCATAGACAATCCCTCAGCTAGCCCTCCTATGGAAAATACACCCATGTCCAAAGTACCCATCCGAAGACTGCGCACCATCTCTATTTCTCCGCCAAGCTGCCCGCTGAGAAACTTACGGAAGGAGAATTTCCCGGGGGCTCCCTCCTCCGCAGCTTTGATGTAGGTGTTGAGGGCTTCTTCCCAAGGGCTATCATACGGAATCGTAGAACCGATACGCAGCTTCGTCTGCGCCAATAGCACGCTTGCGAAAGCTATCCACCTTAGCATATCCATCTATTTAGTCCTCAAAGAGTTCTTTTTCTTTTGCGAGGAGGGCTTCTGCTTTCTTCTTGGCGAGGCGATTTTCGGCTGCATATTCGGGATGCGTACCAGGGTCTGCAGCCTGTACCTCCTTGAGGAGACGACGGAAAAGCTCTACATCCCGAACCTTTCCATGCGCAGCATACGCCTCTGCATAGAGTACCTTGGTCTCTAAATAATCAGGCGCAACCGATAGAGCCTTCTCAAACATCTCACGCGATTTTTTGACATCTTGCTCTCCTGTGATAGCGGGCACTAAAGCATAATACCCCCCGAAGAAGCGATAAGCTCCCCCAAAGAAGTAATCTGGCTGAAGCTCGTAGATGCGATCCCAGTACGCTCTAATAGTGGAGCGGGCTTGTACTTTCTGAGCAAAGGGCGCATACTTCCCCCACCGGGCGATAGAAGCCCCCGCCCAGTACAAAAGTGGCATGAGGTCTGCCGAAGTCTTCTTGATTATCTCTTCATCAGAGGCTTTGGCTCCCAACCCTAACCGATGTCGAAGTTCCTCCCGGCATAGCTTATACGCTCGGTCGTACCGCTCTAAGCGCTGGTCTTTTTTCTCCGACTGCTCCCCCAGCAGATAGTACAACCTCGCTAAACGCACGATTTTGTCCATGTCATGCGGTTGAGCAGCCAGCGCTTTTTCCAAAAGTTCTATTGCCTTGGCCGCAGACTCGGGATTATCTCGGACTTCCCACAGGCTCTGCCATTCTTCCGTCTGAGCCCAAAGGATACCTATCAAGGCTACAATTCGCCACATAGGGCAATATTATTAGGTTTCCAGCAGCGCAAAAAGAACATGGGGATAAGTTCTGGCTTTTCCACACGATGAAGGAAGAAAAGAGGGGGATGTGAGGAAAAGTAGCAGTATATCCCTTCTTCATTCTGCGAGGTGAGATTTGCCCTTACCGCCCAAACTGCTACCGCTGGGTGTTATTTCCCTTCTCTATTCGGCGAAGACTGCTGTCCCCACCCGCACAAGGGTACTGCCCTCTTCTATGGCAATCTCAAAGTCCGAAGACATCCCCATGCTGAGGGTATCCAACTTCAGCTCAGGATACCGCTTTTGGAGCATCTCAAAAAGCTGGCGAAGCCGCCGAAACTCTCGACGAATTTGCGCTTGGTCCTGGGTAAAGGTAGCCATGCCCATTAGCCCACGAAGCTGCAGAAGGGGTATCTCTAATACTTTTTCTACAAAGGCTTCTAATGCTTCGGGAAGAACTCCGTGTTTCGTCGGCTCCTGATTAATCTTGACCTCTATCAGGCAAGGAAGCGGCTGCGTGAGACGGCGACGCAACTCTTCCAGCAGGCTCTCCCGGTCTAAAGAATGCAGCATCTCAATATGCGGAAGTACCTGTTTGACCTTATTCGTCTGCAAGTGTCCTATCAAGTGCCAAGCAATATCCGACGGCAAATGGGTTTTTTTCGCCAGGAGTTCTTGCACCCGATTTTCTCCGAAGAGCCGCTGACCTTGCTGATAGAGGGCTAAGAGGCGTTCGGAGGGCTGTCCTTTAGAAACAACAAGCAGAGTAATCTCTTCAGGTCTGCGCCCTGAGCGAAGGGCAGCTTTCGCCATCCGCTCCTGAACAAACCCTAAGCTCATTCTACCAAATCAAAGCCGCACTGCCCCACGTAAAACCCGACCCAAATGCCGCCAAAATCACCTTATCACCCCGACGCAACCGACCTTCCCTCTCCGCTTCCGCCAAACAAATCGGAATACTCGCCGCCGTCGTATTCCCATACTTATGAATGCTGTTGAAAAACCGCTCCATCGGCAAAGAGAAAAACTCCGCTACCGCTTGCACAATCCGAATATTGGCTTGGTGTAGCACATACAAATCTACCTCATCGGGTCTCCAGCCCTGATGAGTCAGCGCTACTTGGACCGCTTCTCCCATCCTTTGCACCGCATGGCGAAAAACTTCTTTGCCATTCATGTAGGGACGCATGCCATAGCTACCCGGAAGCGTATGAGCCCGAGTCGCAGAAGAAGGCTCTGCTACACAGAGCTCCATCGCATAAGCGCCTTGACTGTAGAGGTGGGTAGAGAGTATGCCGCGATTTTCTCCTTCACAGGCCTCAATCACGACAGCCCCTGCCCCATCCCCAAAAAGTACCCCCACCGTGCGCCCTTCGGGATTATAGTCTATCCATGTAGATTGAATCTCAGCTCCTACTAATAAGATAGTGCGATAAGTACCCGTGCGGATGTACTGATCTGCGATGCTGAGGCCGTATACAAACCCTGAGCACTGCTGCCGAATATCCAAAGCGGGCGTCGTTTCCAGTCCTAAGCGATGCTGTAGAAGCACACCCGAGCCAGGAAAGTATAAGTCCGGACTCAAGGTGGCAAAGATGATGAGGTCTATCTCATTGGGGGATTTCCCGGCGGCTTGTAGGGCTTCTTTAGCGGCGTAGTAGCCTAACTCTGCAGTACTGGCTGGTTCTTCTGCCCAGCGCCGCTCTTTGATGCCCGAACGCGCATAAATCCACTCATCGCTGGTATCGTACCATGTGCGCAGCTCTTCATTCGTAACCACTCGAGGGGGTACATACATCCCCACTCCGGTGATACAAGCCGAAGGCATGCTCAAATGTAGTTATTTTGAAGGATTAGCTATGCGAGTGGCTGTGGAAGAGAGCATTTTCGCTCGGATGACGGCTTTGGCCCAGAAGTATGGTGCGATTAATCTGGCTCAAGGGCTTATGTGGTTAGACCCTGACCCGCTTCTGCTGGA
>JANWZJ010000022.1 GCA_025054525.1 Bacteroidia bacterium
CCCATGCCCTTTTGACTCAGAAGCCTAAAAATACCACCGCACTAATCCCCTCATTCTTTAGCAGCTATTCTTATTTTCCTTTCTTCTTTTTCTGCTGGCGCTCTAAGGCGCGGCGCTCGCGACGGGAAAGGGGCGGTTGGGCCATATCGGATACGCCCACCGCTTCGGGTACGGAGGCCGAGCTCGTCGTCTCAAAGGCAGGCGCCGAAGCCGAAGTCGTGCTGAAATAGTAGTCTTCGGCTTGCCGAGCCTTGAGGCGGGATAAGTCGCGTTCTCTGCGCTGCTGGCGAGCTGCTTGCCGCTCTTCGTAGATTTCCAGCCGGAAAAGCAATGATAAAACTTGCTGATTGAGCCGGTCAATCATTCCCTCAAAGAGCTTGAATGCCTCAAACTTATACACTAAAAGTGGGTCTTTTTGCTCATATACCGCCGTTTGCACGCTATGGCGCAGGTCATCTAACTGACGCAAATGTTCTACCCATAACTGGTCAATCTGGCTCAGGGTTACCATTTTCTCCACCTCCGTGAAGATGCTTTGCCCTTCACTGTGGAGGATATCGGGGATGGAGAGCACGACGGGCAACCGCAAGTTCCCATCCGTGAAATCAACTTGAAGCCACTGAGCATCGGAAAACTGCCGCACTAAAGCCGCAGTGTGTTCATAAACTGTGCGGTTGATGCGCTCGCGTTTGGCTCGATAGCTTTGATAAGCCTGTTCATGTAGTAGGGTAGCGATGCGCTCATGCTGGAAAGGCTCTAAATCCTTAGGGGTGATTTGGGGCATGAAGGCGAGCACCCGCACACAATCATAAGCAATGGCTTCGGCTTCATCGGGTTTAGAGTAGCGGCTCACGATGCTTAGGAGCAGGTCGCTAAGCATGTTAGAAAGGTCTATCTGGAGGCGGTCCCCAAATAGCGCACTGCGTCGCCGAGCATAGATGGCTTTCCGCTGATGATTCATCACTTCATCATACTCTAAGAGCCGCTTGCGAATGCCGAAGTGATTGCGCTCTACCTGCATCTGGGCGTTGGTGATGGTACGGGTTACCATCTTACCCTGAATGGACTCATCTTCTTTGAACTTGAGTAAGTCCATCCATTTGCTCATGCGCTCGTAGTTGAAAAGTCGCAAGAGATCATCCTCTATAGAAGCATAAAACTGCGATGTACCTGGGTCGCCTTGGCGACCGGAGCGTCCCCGCAGCTGATTATCTATTCGTCGGGCTTGATGGTGCTCTGTGCCAATCACGGCTAAACCGCCCAGCTCAGCTACCCCCAGCCCCAGCTTGATGTCCGTACCCCGACCTGCCATGTTCGTGGCAATCGTTACAGCGCCTTTGAGGCCTGCTTGGGCTACGATCTCGGCTTCGCGTTCGTGGTGTTTAGCGTTGAGCACATTATGCGGAATGCCCGCCATTTTTAGCATGCGGCTTAGCAGCTCTGAGGTTTCCACAGAAGTCGTACCCACTAAAACAGGGCGCCCTTGCTCATACAGCCGACGAATCTCTTCTATAATGGCGTTATACTTAGCTCGCTGCGTGCGGAAAAGGATAGTATCATGGTCTTTTCGGATAACGGGCTTATTCGTAGGAATGACCACTACATCCAGTTTGTAAATATCATAGAACTCTTTCGCTTCGGTCTCGGCGGTACCGGTCATGCCTGCCAGCTTGTGATACATGCGGAAGTAGTTTTGTAGGGTAACCGTCGCCCAAGTCTGGGTAGCCCCTTCTATGCGCACGCCTTCTTTGGCTTCTATGGCTTGATGGAGACCTTCGGAATAGCGCCGCCCTGGTAGAATCCGCCCCGTATGCTCATCTACAATCAAAACCTGCCCATTCATCACTACATAATCCACATCTCGCTCGTATAGCACATACGCGCGCAGAAGCTGCTGGATAGCATGAAGTTTTTCGGCTTTCTCGGCATAAGAGCGATACAATGTCTCTTTCTTCTCTGCCTTCTGGGCATAGGTCATCGTAGCATCCCCATCTATTTCAGATAAACTACTTGCTAAGTCAGGTAGGGTGAAAAGAGCGGGGTCTTCCCCATACTGCGCTATGCGCTCTATGCCTTTGTCAGTTAGCTCCACTGAGTGATTTTTCTCTTCCACGACGAAGAGAATATCCTCATCTACTTCAGGCATGCGTCGAGCATTGTCTTGGAGATAGAAGGCTTCGGCTTTCTCTAAGATGGGCATAATTCCCGGCTCGGCTAAGTACTTCATGAAGGGGCGATACTTAGGCGTAGTGCGATGAATGCGCAGCAGGAGCTTGCCTGCTTCTTCGGGCTTAGTCTTGCCCTCGGCTATGAGTTTTTTGGCTTTGTGAAGGATTTCCTGGCTCATGCGCCGCTGCTCTTGTACAAGCCGCTCTATAAGCGGCTTGAACTGCTGGTATAAATGATGGTCGCTGTACTGAACGGGACCTGAAATAATCAGAGGGGTGCGCGCTTCATCTATCAGAACCGAATCCACTTCATCTACGATAGCATAGTGATGCTCTCTTTGGACGATTTGCTCGGGAGCAGTTACCATGTTATCCCGCAGGTAGTCAAAGCCAAACTCATTATTTGTGCCATAAGTTATATCGGCTTTATAGGCATTCTTTCGTCCTTCGGAGTGGGGTTCATAATAGTCTATGCAATCTACCCGCAGGCCATGAAAAGCCAGCAGAGGGCCATTCCACTCGGCGTCGCGTTTGGCGAGGTAGTCATTCACGGTAACGATGTGCATGCCGAGCCCTGTGAGGCCATTCAAGTAAGCGGGTAGGGTAGCGACCAGGGTTTTACCTTCGCCTGTGGCCATTTCGGCGATTTTGCCTTCATGGAGCACAATCCCTCCCATAAGCTGTACGTCGTAGTGAATCATATTCCACTCCATCTCATGCCCGCGCACTTTCCAGCGATTGGGCCAGATGGCCATGCCATTCTCTATGCGGATGTGCCCATACTTTTGAGCCATTTCATAGTCCCATTCGGTAGCCGGTACTCTCAACTGCTTGTTTTCCGTGAGGCGGCGAGCAGTTTCTCGTACGATGGCGAAGGCTTCGGGCAAAAGCTGAGTAAGGATACCCTCTAACGTCCGGTTGCGTTGCAGGCGAAGGTCATCTAACCTCTTGAAAAGCTGCTCCTGTGAGGGAATATCTCCTTGACGAATGGCTTCTTGGAGAGCAGATTCAGTTTCTTCTCTTTGCTTCTGAATGGGAGCCAAGGCTTCTTGAATACGCGCCCTCAGAGACGCAGTGCGCTCGCGCAGCTGCTGGTCTGAAATATCTCGCAGTCCTGCATAAATCCGATTAATCTCTGCTACAATAGGTTTGAGCCTGGCGATGTCCCTTTCTCGCTTACTGCCAAAGAGGTGTACCAGCCACTTCCACATGACCTACAAAGATAAGCATCAATCCTCTGGAGGAGCGTGAAACTAAAAGCCTTTGCTTATTGTCGTACTTTGCTTATGGCGCTACATGACACAACCTTAGATTTCTTCCATCCAGCAAACTGGAAGCCAATCCTGACCGCCACTACTACCACCATGCTACCTGTTGCTCTTATGCCAATACGATTGTTTGCTAATGTAGGCACCGTGGATAGGATTATCCGCCTTGTCTTAGGAGGAGGGCTTATAGCGGCTGCTTTCTTCACTAAGCTGTGGTGGTTAGCTATCATTGGAGGCGTAGTATTTCTGACGGGACTCTTAGGTAGATGCGGCCTTTACTATCTTTTTGGGATTACCACCCGACGTAAGGAAAGCTAAAGCAGCCGATTAGCTTCACAGAATAGCGCTCTAACCTAATATCATGGCAGGGCTAACACTCTCTCCCCATTTGGCTACTGTGTGTTCAAACATGTAGGAACGCAATGCACCCAGCAGAAAATCAGGGAAGGGTTGCTTGTCAAGAAGGGCGCTACTTTGACGCTATGTAAGAGTACCGAATATATGCTATGGGTACAGTGGGAGGGCTATCAAGTTGAGGCTTTACCTTCAGGAGATGCTCCAAACGATTTTCTGCTACGCCGTTGAATAACACATGCAGCGGAGGTCAGTTTTTCTCCAGCAGCGTTACGCCAACTGAGCTGACATCTATAGTGCTTTAGAGCGAAACGCAGGGCAGCCTGGGTGGATTAAGGGTCGGGTAGGACTAATCCATGAGTTTAAGATACGAAAATTGTAGTCTGGCAGGACAAAAGAAAGCAAAGAACCTACCTTTGTCAAATGCGCTTCGGAGTAGGGTATTATCAAAACCTTCTCAGAGTAGGTATAGTGAGATAACTCATGCGAAGTTGCCTGAGTTCATGGAGGCTATAGGCATGAGAATCACGGCTTAGGGCGCGCTGATTTTAGGGAAGAGGAAAGGCTATTTCTTGTCGCATATTTCGTGTGGTGCATTCTAAATTGTGGGAAGTGCTAATAGATTGAGAGCCTGCCACTCAAGCAAAATCATCTAATAACTCTCACGGGGCGAGCATAAGCATATCCATCCGATGACCATTAGCCTGCATCCAAGATAAACTGCACAGGGCTGCCAAGTCCCTCTATGGTTTGTAGGTTCGAAAATCACAGTCCTGGACCAAACGGATCAAGGGGGAGGAGGCTATTTTTGCTACATGCGCCTTAGAATGAGAGACAATATGGTTCTTCTGGCAAGAGGTAGAGTATTTAGCCAAAGGTATGGGGTGCCTTTCTTAGCAGTGCTTGCTCTAAAGCTCGCTCTTATACCCACAATTTTTTATACTGTATAGGTTCTCGCTTCTATGCCGCTATAAACTTTCTGACTTCTCATGTCCAAGAGCATGGCATCTATACGCCCTTATGGGAAGTAGGCGGTGTGCATGCGATCCTCTATGGATATTCTGTATTTATCTGGATTGTGACAGTGGTGGGGGGCATCCTTTTCAGTCTGTATTATCTACTCAGGTGGAAAGAGTACCCTTTCATGGCGTTTTTAGGTTTGAGTGGAAATATCGGATGGGGTACTTATGCCGCTTTAGGACTTATCCAGAGTAGATACATCCTGATGGGATTAGTGTTTCTTGTAGTTCTTACAATAGCCGTGATAGGGAAGGGCATCCATAGTTTGCGTAAAATATAGTACCCCTGACGATAGGTAGAGCCTCTGCCTCTTCGGAGAGTAGAACTACGGACACGCTAATGCGCTCTTAGTGTAAGAAGGTGATGGACACTTGGGAGATTATATAGGCGAATGCGAAAATTTATCTCGTTGCCTATCACAGAGCTACAGGTCTGCCTTAGCCTCGGTCTTATGCCGCACAAGTGAGATTTTATGGGTACTAATACCTTGGCTTCCTGTAAGCTGTTTAGAGGTAGGATTTGTCCCATAAGGGGTATTATGTTAGATTTTTGTAGCTACTCGTTTGCTCGGCTGTCCCAAACTACTTATCTTTGGGCTTATGGATATCCTACTCCTTCTGACTGCTTTTCTCGTAGGCGCTATCGTAGGAGCGCTATTCCTGTGGGCTCGGAAAGCTCGTTTGGATGTCCAGCTCAACGAAGCTCAGCAGAACCTTCACCGACTCGAAACCGAGCGAGATAATCTTCGTCAGTCTCTCGATGAGTTCCAAAAACAAATCTTAGCACTTTCCCAAGAGCGGGCAGGTTTGGAAGCCGAATGCAGTAGTCTGCGGGGTAGTTTGGAGGACTATAAGGCTAAGTTAGAGCAGAAAGAGCAAGAGCTTCGCAGCCTCCAGCAAGGTCATCAGAAATCCCTTCAAGAGCTCGCTGGGCTGCAAAAGCAGCTTGAGAGCTTGCAGGAAAATCTAAATTGGAAAAACGAACACACTCAGCAGCTACAGGCGGTGCTTGAGAATATGATGCAAAAAGTCGTGAAGGATAGCACCGATGCCCTCCAATCTCAAAGCCAACAAAGCCTGGATACCCTGCTCAAACCTTTCCGGGAACAGCTGGAGCGCCTCTTCAAAGATGTAGAATATCATGCCACCCAGCACCAGCACAGCGTTAGCAAGTTAGAGGGATTCATCATTAGAATTCTGGAAGATAGCGCTAAGCTTAGCCAGCAAACTGAAAATCTTACCAAAGCCTTGAGAGGGGACATTCGGGTTCAAGGTAGATGGGGTGAAGACAGACTAAAGGAACTTTTAGAGTTAGCCGGATTTAAGGAGGGAGAACAGTATCAACGCCAAGTTACTCTGAAGGGGGAAAATGGTGAAAACCTCCGCCCCGATATAATCTTCAACCTACCTGACAATCGTTACATCATAGTAGATGCTAAGGTCTCTATTACCGCTTATGATAAGTATTGCAGCGAAGCAGAAGAGGGGAAGCGTAAGTTACACCTTGACGCACTTGTTGATTCTTTTCGCAAGCATATCAAAGAGTTAGCTAAATACCAAAAGGTAAAGGTATCTCATATTGGATGGACTATTCTTTTCTGCCCTGTGGAAGGTGCATTACAGACAGCTTTCCACGCCGACCCTACCCTTCTGGAAGAAGCCCAAAAGGCTCGTGTGATTTTAGTGGGGCCGCTCTTTTTGACCGGTTTCATTCATCTCACGGGACAGCTATGGCAATACGAAAAGCGCAACCGCAGCATAGAGAAGATTACAGAACTGGCCAAGAAGCTGTTAGATAAGCTGGGTAGATTTGGTGAGGAGATGAAAAAGCTGGAGGAAAGCTTAGATAAGGCCAATAAAAGCTATAAATCCGCCTACGACTATCTCGTATCGGGTAAAGAGAATGTGATAATTACCGCAAAACGGATAGAAGAATGTGGCATAACCCCGACCAAATCCCTCCCAAATACTTGGGTAGAAGATGCGATAGCTTCCGAAGAGCGAGAGAAGATTCTTTCCTTCCCTGAGAACGGTGAATCGAAATAAGTCTTCCTCTTTCTGGAGGTTGGGCGCAAAATTTACTGCCATATTACGGGTCAATGGCTTACGCTACCCCTTACTTGTCAAAGCGTAGTTAGCTTCAGCCCTGCTCTATCCGATGCCTTTATTCAAATGGGCTTAGGAGCCATCCTCAAAGGCATCAGCGTCTACTGCGTCCATCCCAGCCCCGAGATACGCAAGGGAAGGGCTATTGTCGGCTCTTACGGGTCCTACAAGGCAGAGGTTCTGGATAGCATTCAGCCAGAGGTTGTCTTCACCACAACAGGTTATCAGTTAGATTTCGCTAAGAAACTGGCAGAGAAGTATCCTGTATATGCTGTTCGGCTACCGCTCACGCTATCGGACCTAATAGCCACGTGCGTGGAAGTGGGCATAGTGTGCGGCTACCCCGAAGCCGCTCATGCCCTCCAGCAGAAGCTCATAGCTGAGTTAGCTGACTATATCCGCCGGAGCGAAACTAAACTCAAAGCCTATGTAGAAATTCAACTCGGTGAGCCCATAACCTTCGGTGCGTACAGCTATATCACAGATGCACTGCGATGGGTAGGAATGGAAAATATCTTTGGAAATCATCCCGTTGAGTGGCTGCATCCTGACCCTGCTTTCGTGCGAGAGCACAATCCCGACCTGATCCTCTACGAGCCAGAGATGTTTAGCAGGCGGCGAGACCCAGAAGCGATAAAAGAAACGCTTCTATCCCGTTTCGGTGAGATAGACGCTATCAGAAAGGGACATATCTTCATCACCCCCGGCATTTATGATTTTTTTGCACATCATGGCCCCACGTTTATTGGGAGAGTACTACCTTTCCTCAGTCAGATTATAGAGAAGTTATCCGGCGGCCCCACTCAATAAATCAAGCCTCTAAAGTATATCTGCAAAATCACAGCAGAGCCCTATTTTTAGGGAACGAATACTTTCCCGACTAAGCTGCCCTCTCCTTCTTGCAGGAAATATACGCCAGGAGGCACATTTATGTGATAAGGCGTAGCAGACTCTACCATTAGGTCCGCCCATACCTTACCCATCACATCTACTAGGCGAAGGCGAAGTGGCTCTTGCGCAGTAATATAGAGATACCCCTCCCCTACCCGATAGAAAATCTCAGGTCTTTTTGCGGTGAAGGTTAAGCTCACAGCAGGTGTAACAGCCAACGCAAACTCGGCATATACAGGCAAGTGGTCGGACATCGTATATAGGGCTTCTATGAGGTCAGACGGATAGCCAGTAGGCAAAGGAGCCGCATTGATAGCTTGACCGAAGTGCTGACCATCCTGGCCTATGACTTTGAAAGAGCCGGGGACATATCGGAGTTTTTCAGTTTGGGAGGTGCAAGCAGGTGAGAAGAAAATGAAATCAAATCTATCGTTGAGGCCTCCGCCTATTCCATCATCCGGCAAATAAGCCAGCCGAGTAGATTGAGTGTGAAAGTAAGCGAAAGCGCTATTGCCAGACCAATCGCCTGTAGGACCAGGGTCTATGAGTACTTGTCGCAGTTCTTGATACCCCGCCTCGGAAGCAGTGTAGAAGTTATGGTCGCCCATTTGAATGACGAACTTGCGCGGTGAAGGAAGATTCTGAACGTATCTCCTGATGTCCTCACACGCGCGCCTGCGCTGCTGAGCATCACTGGAACTATTCCCAGCTTTGAGATGTGGCACAATCACCACCAGATAGAGCGTGTCTGAGCCTGGACGCAAGGTAGGGTCCTTGTAGTAAAAATGATAAGCGTATATGTCGCGCAAGTTGCCTTGGGTAGTAATGAGCTGTTGTCCCAGCCACCCTAAGCGGCGGCTGTCATAGAAGACTGCGCTAACAAGGTTTCCTCCCGCTACATTACCATATATGGAGGAGCGCCAATAGGACACTCCCCCAACATTCAGCACAGAGTCCAGAATTCTACGAAACCAGAGCGGATTGGGTGAGATTTCATTAATGCCGATGAGATGGGGACGAGTGTAGTTGAAGATTTTCTTTAGGTTCTGTTCTTTACAGCCCGCATCGCAAAAGGGCCCTGTACTTCCATAGAATAGAAGATTATAAGCCACAACTCTGAGCGTATCTTGTGCCAGCGTTAGCAGGGGTAGCAGCCCTAAATACCGCATGCCCAAAAATACCACCTCTGCCTAAACCCAGTGTTATATGTTTGTAGCGGTATGATAAACTGCCTGTGGATAGGGGTTTGGCTGCAGGTGTGGGGCCAAGGCTACACCCCGCGAGAAAGGCTCGTGGATATGGAGCACCTGCGCTTGCAGGTGCGCTTCGCACCCGAAAAGGGTATCGTGTATGGGCTCGTCCAACATATCTTCCAAGTACTGCGTCCTGGATTAGACAGCCTCGTCCTGGACGCAGTAAAAATAGAAGTAGAAGAAGTGCGGTATCACGACCAACCTATTCCTTTCCGTAACGCAGGCGAACAGCTTATTCTGCGTTTCCCAAGCAAACTTTCAGCAGGCATGCGGGACTCAGTCAGTATTCGCTACATGGCTACCCCTCGTAAAGGACTGTACTTTATCGGCTGGCGTGATAAGTCGGGCAAAGCCCGCCGCCAAATCTGGAGCCAAGGTCAGCCCACCGACCATCGGCATTGGATTCCCTGCTATGACCATCCCAACGATAAACTCATCACCGAAACAATCATCACCTTTGATGCCCGATATCAAGTGCTCTCTAATGGTACTCTCATAGATACCGTGCGAAACCCCGATGGTACGTTGACTTGGCATTATCGCATGCAGAAGCCGCATAGTCTGTACTTACTCATGATAGCGATTGGAGAATACGGGATAGAGCGCCGACAAACGGCTCAGGGTCTGCCCCTCCTCCTCTACTACTATCCAGACCGAAAGGATTGCTGCTTAGAGCCTACCTATCGCCATTCTGTGGAAATGGTTGAAAAGCTGGAAGCAGAACTCGGCGTCCCCTTCCCATGGGAAAAATATGCCCAAGTACCCGTAGCAGATTATGTGTATGGGGCTATGGAAAATACCACTGCGACGGTATTTGGAGACTTCTACCACATAGATGAGCGGGGCTACTTAGACCGAAGCTATGTAGAGACCAACGCGCATGAGTTAGCGCATCAGTGGTTTGGGGACTATGTAACTGCGAGTTCTTTTGCGCATCTGTGGCTACAAGAAAGCTTCGCCACTCATTACGCTCGGTTTATCGTAGGGCAGCTCATGGGGGAAGATGCTTATGCGTGGGGTCGCCGCATAGAGCATAACCTCGCTCTCTCCGCTAGCCAAAAAGACCAACTACCGATTATCCACCCTAACCCCGGTTACGCCCGCATCTATCAGAAAGGCTCAGCTGTATTGGATATGATGCGTTATACCTTCGGCAATGAGACCTATCGGAGAGTAATTACTCACTATTTACATAAGCATCCTTATGAACTCGTTGAAACAAAGGACCTATTCCAATCCTTTCAAGAGGCAGCGGGTATAACTCCAGATTGGTTTTTTGAGCAGTGGCTCTATCGGGGAGGCGAACCCCACTATCGCATTCAGTATCAGAGCATAGAGAAGAATAACAAAGCCTATACTCAAATCTTCGTGGAGCAGATTCAAGACTCAAGTTTAGGTCTCTTTCGGATGCCTATCACTTTCGCAGTACATTATGAAGATGGAAGCTATGATACATTGCGCACTTGGATAGATGAGCGCCGAGAAGTTGTAGAGATTCCAAATAACGCCAAAAAGAATATCGCCTTTGTACTCTTTGACCCTGGGGGGTGGATTCTCAAGCAGGTAACTTTTGAGAAAAGCCCTACAGAGCTGATAGCTCAGTTAGAGAAAGCGCCTGCTATGTTGGACCGGTATGATGCGGCAGTAGGATTGCGCCGAGTGCCTTATTCTATAAAGAAAGAGGCTTTGACCCGAGCATATCGCAAGGAAAAGTTTTGGGCGGTTCGTGCCGAAATTGCTGCGCAGCTTGCAGGCGAACCTACAGCCCAAGAGCTATTTCGGGAAGTGCTGCAAGACCCCCATCCGCAAGTGCGCTTTGCCGTGCTGGCTCATATGAATCCCATTCCTGCTACGCTCCGTCCAGATTTAGAGAAACTCCTCCAAGACTCCTCTTATGTGGTACAAGCCCTGGCTTTAGAGCGATTATCTGAGGCTTTCCCTCGTAGAGTAAGCGATTATTTGAAGATGACCGCTTCTACCTTGGGAATCGTCGGACATAATGTGCGAATCAAGCACTTAGAAGTAGCCGCTCTGCAGGGAGACCCCAAAGCCATAGAGAAGCTGGTAGAATATGCCAGTCCTGCTTATGAGTTTCGCACGCGACAGAATGCTCTACGCAGTCTCAAAGCCCTAAATGCCCTGCCCGTTTCGCTTCTGCCATACCTATTTGATGCCCTTCTCAGTCCGAATACCCGCCTAGCTGGGGCCGCCCGAGAAATCGTAGAATACTGGATGCAGCAAACCCGCCACCGCCAAGCACTATTAGAGTATTATCAACGGCAGCCATGGACCCCAGCAGAACGCGTACTGCTCATGCCGTTATTTGAATACAAGCCCCCTTCATTTTATCAGAGAGGTAACTAATCTTTATTAGATTCCGTGCTTGAAGCTCACTAGCAGCCTGGGCTGACGCAGAGTACCTTCTTCTATGGGCCAGTAGGCTTCCAGCCCTATGGGTAGCCGCATGATTCTGAAAGTCATCCCTGTGCCAGCCGACATGAGAAATGGACTCTTGAGCGTTTGTACCGAGATTACTAAGGGTGGGCGATAGATATATTGAGCATCTATGGGATTTTTCTGAGAGAAGGGATTGCCCGTCGTCCAAGTGGTGGCGATATGATAACCGATTTGCCACTCAAAGCCGTAAATAGCACGAGCCGGGAGAGAAAATGAGCGTATCCATGCTGCCACAGGCATACGCAGCACTCCCGAAAAACTCATAAGATATCTACCACTGCGCGCGTTATAGGGGAAACCTGGAATAAATACATACTCGGCTAAGTAATAAGCCTCTGGTGGGCTGAGTAGAGCTATTCGTTCGCGGTTGAGGAATTCATAGCTGACCCAGTGCGGTATGCCACCTAAAAGGAGCGTCCGAGGGTTATTGCCTCCGCCTATTGCTTGAAGGGTGGTATGAAGCACGCCTATGCCTGCGAGCGGTTGGAAACGCTCAGCTTGCATGCCAAGAAGTGCATATCGGCCTTTGTCATAGGTTTCGGCTCGCACTCGCACGTGCCATCCTTGCCAAGGCATTTCTTCTCGGTGAGCAAGGGTGTGATAGGTAAGCGTAGCCCCTATACCCCAGCGCCACGCCCGAGCAGAGAAATCCCAGTCTATTATGCGCTCCATATGAAACCGTTGGCTCTGTAGAAGTCCGCACCACCCTTCTACTTGTAAGGCAGGAAGGATAGGAAAACGAGCGCCTATTCGCGCAAAGTGCGTCAGGTTTCGGAAAGTATAGCCGTAGCGCCGGCGAGGAAAAAAGTGACTTTGGCGAGTGCCTTCCCAGAAAAACTGCAAACTTCCTCTACGACGCAGGTATCCAAGGCTTAGCTCAGAACTGCGCAAGTCTGCATAAGGTGCCCAGCGTAACCATCCTTCATTATTTTCATGTGGGTCGCGCAGCAACAAGTGAATATGCCATCCTAATCGCATGAGAGGATGAATGATGCCCCTCATGCGAATATCACGAATCAAAGATTGAGTGGGCACCTTGCCGATGGGCTTAGGCGAGGGGAAAAGCATTACTGTCGGGGGAGGAGCGGAGCGAGCAGTTTTCTTTCGGCGAGAAGGGCGATATACCCCTTCTTCGTCAAAAAGATAAAAGGGACTGCGTTGAGTAACAGAGGTTTCTGCGGGAATGGTATCGGGAGGGGGAGGCGGAGTGGAAGGGGTAGCATAAAATGCCATGCGTGCGGCTCTGCGCTGAAGAGAGAGTTGCAAAGCCTCGGCTGCAACAATAGGAGGGAATACTTTGCCTTCTTGCCAGAGCTGGCTCAAAGGCACACTAATAAGGGAAGTCTTTCCGCTTCGGAAGGCAAGAGCGTAGGCTTTTTCGCTATCCTGACCCACCCATTTGTAGAGTCCGCTGACTTGAAGTGCTGAGGGATAAGAAGTATCTGTCTCAAAAATCCAAGCTGTACCTGTACCATGAATATCACTCAAAGTCGCTAATGCGTGAGAAGAAGTGATCCATCCCCCTATCGCGCTATTGAAGGGCGGGAACGGAAGGAGGTACCATTCGTCTCCTCTCTGAACGACAGTACGGAAGGGCGCCCAACTTACATCCAGCGGCTTGAGATGGCTTGTATCCGGCTGCCAAATCGCCCAAAGCTGACCTTGCCACTGTCGGGGATAGAGAAGGTCCCCCTGCGCTTCCGCAACTTTGCGAAGCCTACCCTGAGGCAAGGCAAAACTATAAATAGCCACTCTCCCCTCAGCACTCATGCCCGATACCCAAAGCTCTCTCTCATTTTCCCAGCTTATGTCTTGCACTGAGACTAAGTCTAAAGGGAGCTTTTGATAGGTACGACTATCAGGCGACCACAGCCAGAGCTTTAGGCCTGTTTTCTCATAGCCAGTCCAAGCCAGAGTACCTGACGCAGAAAAAGCCATCGGTAGCTCGGGCTCAACATAGGTGTCTCGCCAACGCCATCCCCCTGGCAAGGGATATACCTTCCCTTCTAAATACAGAAAATACTGTACCACATTATTTGGGCTTAGGCGGGCATAGGCATAACGCTGGGATACAGGCGCCACCGCCGCTGCTATCACCGCTTCTTCTAAAGGCTCTATTTCTTGAGAGTTTGCTTCAGATACAGCCTCTCTGAGAAAGGTGCGCCATTTAGCCATGAGCTCTGTTTCATCCGAGTTCAGGATAAGCGAAATAGACTCAGAGATATTGCGTGTAAGACGAGTCATGTAGAGAAAATCCATGAGTTTGCGCTGTCCATAGGTGCGGTAGATGTAGAACCAGATGGATTTATACAAGCTGCGATAGAAAGGTGAGGGCATAGCCGAGCGCCGTACCATTTGAAGCAGTGCATCATCAGGCATACTATGCAAATGAGACAAATCTTCATTTCTCCAACCTTCTCCCCAGAAAAAGGCAAATCCCCACAGATACCAGTCCGGCAGATACAATAGCGAACGGTTCTGCAAGCGATTTCCTTCGGGGAAATAAAGATGCTCTAAGAATGCAGCGATTACATAGCTGCGTACTAAGCCTGCGGTTTTTGCTCGGGTGGCAGCGGGAAAGACTTCCACGATGGGATATGGAGGGGTAAGGTTACCTGTGGGTTCTTTAGGGGGTTGCTGCCCCCAGTAGTAAGCCGAAGGATGTAGCCGTACGACAAGTGCGCCTTCGGGTTGGAAGTCTAAGAGATGGGTCATCTCCTTGAAAGCATCGGCAGCCCAAATATGCACTTGGCGAGCCAGCCCCTCGTACCCTGGAAGGTACCATACGTACACCGACTCAGTGCCCATCATTTGCCAGCCTGATGGGGCTGAAACGAACCGCTCAAACGAAACTTGCTGCGCCCACAATATCCCCATCCCTGCCCAAAAACATAGCTTCTTCTTCATCGCAACCTCTACTAAGAAACTAAATTTCCCGCTGGTAGTGAAAGGCTATCTTTGCACAGGTATGCGAAAGGCGCTAATTAGTCTGCTTGTACTCGTGGCATGGGCACAGAAGCCCAAGAAAGGAGAGAAACCCTCGGAAACTACTACGCCCACCCCCAACCCTACGCCTGCTCAAATCATCTATGAGCGAGCTGGTAAATACATGGACCCCATGACCCAGATTTATGCGTTGTACTGGCGCATCGCCACAGAAGGGGCGAGCTTTTCCTTGTTGGATACTTTGGCACAGCTTTATTTTCGGGCTGGTCTGTATCAGCAAGCCATTGCTGTAACGGAAGACCTTATTCAGGAGCAGCCCCGCCATGTAGAAAGTTGGGAAATCCGAGCCCTCTCCTACTTTTACCTACAAGATACTAAGAAAGCCTTGGAAGCCTTTGAAAAGCTGTATGAGCTGACACAGGCGCCTCAGCATCTGTATCAGGTGATTACGCTGCAGTTCAATCTCCAGCGCTACGGGGAATGTCAAGCGAATATAGAACGACTCCTTTCTCTGCCCGAAGCTGAACGAACCTCTGTTCGCATCACTGCCCCCGATGGTAAAACCCAAGAGATACCCCTCAAAGCAGCAGCCCTTAACGTACGGGGGGTGCTTTATCGCCTCCAAAAAGAGCCCGAGAAAGCAGAAAGCGCCTTCAAGGAAGCGCTCAAAGTATATCCTGATTTTACCTTGGCGAGGGGCAACTTAGAAGATCTTAGCCGAGAACGTTCTTCTCCCCCTCCTACGAAGCGTTAGGCATCGGGAAAAATCTTTTGTGGGTTGAGCAGTCCTTTAGGGTCAAAGGTTCGTTTGAGGGCGCGCATGAGCTCTAACTCATGTGGCTGAAACTGTAAGGGCATGTAGCGCCGCTGAACCCATCCGATACCGTGTTCGCCTGAGAGAGCACCTCCTCGCGCTATTACGAAGCGAAACAGTTTTTCCACTGCTGCAGGTACTTCTTCTCTCCAACTCCGCTCGCTCAAGCCTTCTCGCAGAATGTTGATATGAAGATTTCCGTCCCCTACATGCCCATAGCATACCGAGCGGAATCCATACTCTTCTCCCAGTTGTTTGACATAAGCTAAAAGTTCAGGCAATACAGTGCGGGGTACGACGGTATCTTCTTCTTTGTAGGGGCCGCTGGACTTGACGGCTATGCCCAAACATCGGCGCAAGCGCCAGAGCCGCTCTCGTTCGCCAGCGGTTTGGGCATACCAACTGCGAGTAGCTCCGTGCGCCCAACCAGTCTCTTCTATGATAGCGCATTCCGCTTCTAATGCCTCGGGAAAATTGCCATCTACTTCTATTAGCAGCAATCCACCGAAATCCCGAGCTCCCGGATAAAGTACTTCTCCTAAGTAGGCTTCTCCAAAAAGCACTGCTTCCCTTTCCATGAACTCTACGGCTGCGGGAAGAATGCCTTTCCGCAAGATGGCGCTTACGGCTGCTACGGCACTGACCGCGTCCGGAAAGCCCAAAAGCAGCGTATGCACATACAAAGGACGCGGTAAGAGCCGAAGCACAGCCTGAGATATAACAGCTAAAGTCCCCTCGCTTCCCACTAAGAGCTGGGTAAGGTTATAGCCAGTAGAGTTTTTGAGAGTGTAGCTGCCTGTGCGTAAGGGGCGCCCATCAGGCAAAAAGCCCGATAAGCCCAATACATAGTTCCGAGTAGTACCGTATTTCACAGCTCGTACTCCCCCGGCATTATGCGCGATATTCCCGCCAATCGTACAAGAGCCCCTACTGGAGGGGTCTGGCGGATAAAAGAGCCCCACAGCTTCTGCCGCCTCCTGAAGATGCTGAGTAATCACCCCCGCTTCTACTACTGCAATAAGATTGTCGGTATCTAAATGGAGAATACGATTGAGCTTTTCTAAGGAAACGACCCAGCCGCTTTTCACGGGAAGCATTCCCCCACTTAGACCTGTGCGTCCGCCAGCCGGTACGATAGGAATATCCCGGGAATACGCATGACTCAATACCGACTGTAACTCCTTTTCACTCTGTGGGATAGCCACTGCATCGGGCAGAAATCGCAAATCTTCTGTCCAATCATGACTATATCGTTCCCTTGTTTCTAAAGTGGTATCTACACAGGTGGGCAGCACCCTGTGAAGTTAAGCCTAACTTCGCTTCATGTGCAGAATAGCAGGGGTATGGTGGTGGAAAAATTCCCCGCCGCTTCCTGCATTAGAGGCTATGCTGCACCATATGGCAGCCCTCCAACAGCATGGCGGACCCGATGGACAAGGGGTCTGGTTGCACCCTGCGTTGCCTTTAGGTTTGGCTCATAGGAGATTAGCGATTTTGGACCTTTCTCCCGCTGGGGCTCAGCCCATGCAGCGCGGCTCCCTCATCCTCTCCTACAACGGCGAAATCTATAACTTTTTGGAGCTGCGAACTCAGCTGCAAAAGTTAGGATACTCCTTCTCTACTTCTTCCGATACAGAAGTACTTCTATGGGGGTGGGCTGCCTGGAGAGAAACCCTATTGGAGAAAGCAAGGGGCATGTGGGCTTTTGCTCTATGGGATGGAGAGGCGCTGTGGCTAGTGCGTGACCGCTTCGGCGTCAAACCCCTTTTCTATAGCCATAATACAGAGAAGATACTTTTGGCTTCAGAAATTCCCGCCCTTCTTCCTTTCTCAAGCGCTAACCCCTCTCCTTCAGCCCTTTATGAGTATTTGGGATATGGATATATAGCTTCGCCGCGCACCTTCTATGAAGAAATCCGGCAAGTGCCTCCCGGGCATTATCTCCGAGTCCAAGCAGGTAAAGCTGAGCTTGTCCGCTACTGGTATCCAGAGAAGATTTTCTTCACTGGCACTACTCATCCCCCTACTCTGGAAGAAGCAGAAGTCCTTCTCACGGAGAGCTTCCAGCGCCGACTCGTTTCAGATGTACCAGTGGGAATCTTTCTGAGTGGTGGTGTAGATTCCTCACTGGTAGCCTTGCTTCTGCGGAAGCATGCGAAGGTAGAGCTACCTACTTTCACCTTAGGCTTTGAGGAACCGGCATACGATGAGGTGCCCTGGGCAGAAAAAGTAGCTCATCATCTCAAACTCCCTCACTTTAAACTCTACATTGCTGCTGATGAGCTTCTGCCCCTGGCGGAGAAGCTACCTATTCTGTATGGACAGCCGTTCGGGGATGCCTCGGCACTGGCAGTATATGTACTCTCCCAGTTTGCCCGGCAAAAAGTCAAAGTCGTACTCTCAGCAGACGGAGGCGATGAGCTCTTCGGCGGGTATGTGCGTCATCATCAAAGCTACTCCTTTCTCAGAACCGTCTCTATGCTCCTACGCAGCTTATCCCTTTCTCCTGACAAGCTGAGCGGTATCCTTCCTCCTTTCCTCTTCCATAACGCAGCTGGTAAGCTCCTCAAACTCTACTACTTCCAGGGAAAGCATTATGGAGAGCTGGTACAATATGTACCTGAAGGGATACTGGAGCAAGTACTGGAGAAAAACGGAGAAAACGCTTTGCCCCCTCTGTATGAGAAACATGCCGATTGGAGAGAACCTGCTATGCGACAGTGGTTGGACCTTATGCTTTACCTTCCCGATGATGTGCTGCAGAAGGTGGACCGGGCTACTATGGCACACGCTCTGGAGGCGCGCGAGCCTTTTTTAGACCCAGAGGTATTAGCTCTCGGCGGTAGGCTACCGAATCCAGAGAGAAAAGGCAAAGGCTTCTTGAGACGCATTCTCTATCGTTACCTTCCGGCTTCGCTGTGGAAAAGACCCAAACAAGGCTTCAGCCCCCCCCTTTACCGCTGGCTACAAGGTGCCCTTCGTCCCAAACTCCACATTTCTATATGATTCTCAAAGCCCACTCCGAGCCTTACCCCTCCATCATCCACAAATTCTCCATTATTACCAGCGTTTTCTGAAAGGAGAGCGAAGCTGGAGCCTATTTTTCTGGCACCTATTTGTGCTGGGGCTCTGGGCAGAATGGTTTTCTACCAGACCTCCAGCAAGCGGTAATCTATCGTGGGCCAGAAATAAGGAGGGGTAGGACCCGCATACATCTCTATCCACTGACGAAGTCGGGGGCGCTCCTCCGGAAACGCTCGTACCAGCCAAGCGATTTGCCGCTTGCGTACCAATTTTTCTATCTGCACCATGCGACTCTCCTCTAACGAAAGCCGTTTACGAATGAGCCGTTGCCCATCCGGTAGCTCCAAAACAGAAGGACGCAATGAAAATCGCTCGTACCACTTACGCTGTGCGCCTTCTCCCTCAGGCACCCATACTTCTATTTGCTTAACGGCTTTGAACTTGCGCTTTTTGAGGCGAGGCTTTCGCAAAATATTACCCTTTTTATCGTAGTAATAAGCCAAAACCTCTACTCTCTTGCCCATTATGTAGCCTGCAACAGGAACTCGCCCATAGGTAGGAGAATTGACCCATTCGCCTAATGACACAGCAGCATACGCATTAGATAAATCACAGTTTTTGCGATGATTCGTGAATAGATACCGCACATCATAACTCAGACGCTGCATGTTACTCATAGTACCCTGTCGCTGGGCATCACAAGGAACCTGATAATCAGAAGGGTGCCGATGCCTAACGATAGGAGCAGCACATTGGAACTCATCAAAGCTCTTGTGAGGAATTCGGGGAGGTTCGCAGGAACGGCGTTCCATGCGGCTGAGCATGAGAGGACGATCGGGCTGGTAAGGCGGGGCACAACGATAACGGTCAAAGTTTCTGCGTTTGATATGGGGAGGTTGGCAACTTTGACTCTCCGCATAACCTAAGATTTCTCGGGAAGGAGTGCGTGGTCTGCAAGTTTGCTTCTGCTCCAGAAGTCGGTGCCGAATGGTAGGAAAGCGTCCCTCGCAAGAAGCGCCATCGTAGATAGTATGGGGTACGGGCTCTGGCTCACATCCTAAGCGACGCTCCAAGCGTTTGTGTTTGATTTTTGGCGGCCTTTCTACAAAATCTTCGCTGAAAGCGTAATGACGCATGCGTGGGGGTCTTCTGACGAAACGCTCAGCGCGCTGCTTGTGCATAGGAATGGGAAGGGGGGGGACGACCTTCTCGGCGAGGCGACGGACGCGTCCCGAAGGCTCAGCCCGCGGCGGGCGCAGTTCCTCTGCAAACGCATAATGACGCATGCGCCTTTTCGGAGGACGAAAGGCTTCGGCGCGACGCCGCACACGCCCGGAAGGTTCGGTCTGAGGAGGACGCATGTCCTCGGCATAGTAGTAGCGCTTGATGCGTTTGTAGGGGGGACGAAAGGCTTCGGCGCGATGCCGCACACGCCCGGAAGGTTTGTACGGTCGCATGCGCATGTCTTCTGCATAGTAATAGCGCTGAATGCGCTTAGTTCTCGGGCGAAATGCCTCTGCCCGCTGAATATGCCGAAGGCGCTGCTGTTTAGGTCGGAAGGCTTCCGCTCGCTGACTATGCGGCACAGAGAAGTCAGGAGGGCGCATTCGTTCATAATCTCGGGGCTTATGGCGGGGCGTATAGACAGGCGGGCGAAAGTCTTCCGAAAATCCCCAATGACGCATGCGACGCCGACGCTCCCGCTGTGCTTCCGCTTGGCGCCGAACCTTATAAGAACGCCGGCGCTCCTCTATCCTAAGATTTTCTGCACAAGCTGCACCCGTACATCTTCCCCGCTTGCGGAGAATTTGCCCCCACCCCACCCCCAACAGGAGCATTAGACTTAGGAAATACCGCATGCTCACACAATGATACTATATCCCTTCCACATGTAGCTGAGTGGATTTCCACAAGTTGTTTATACAGCCTTGATGCTCTCCCAGAAGAGCCGGGGGGCTTGTTGCTGGTAGTACTCTTCCCAAGACTCCGAAGGCTCTTTGAACCATAATGGGAGGAGTGCCAAAGACCACTGCTGCGCCAAAATGAAGCGCATCGGTAATCTCCGAATCATGCCAATCTGTTGGGCGCTATGTAGAGCTTCCACCCACTCGGGCAGTTCTAACGCTACTGGACTTAGCACTAAGGGGGGAAGGACAAAGCTCCCTTCCTCCCCTATATTCAAAGTGGGCGCTACCCCACCAAAGAGCTCGTAAAACTTCTTCACTCGTTCAGGTAGGGGAAGACTAATGTCTCGTAGCGGGGCTAAAACGCCTTCCAACGAAGGTGGAGTCAGCGCGCTGCGAACTGCTTCGTACAGCGCTCTTTTATTGCGAAAGTAGTAGTGGATTTGGGCATTATGGACGCCTGCGGTGCGGGCGATCCGTTCCAGACGCGCGCCTTCATAGCCATACCGAGCAAACTCCCGGATCGCTGCTTCCTTGATGCGATCTGCCGCAGAGCCCACCGCCGCAAAGATACCGCTTATCCCCTTCTTCGCCGCCGTTCTGTTCCCTCAGGCAAAATAGCCCATATCTTTACTTGTTCTATGACCCCCTTTGCTCGGGGCAAGTTAGGAGCATCCTTACTCTTTCTCTCTGCCTCAAACCCGCCTATCCAGGCATGTTCCGTCTCTTCCGCATGATTCTGAAAATGACAGGCCGATTCATTACATCGGGGATCTATCACGATAAGGGTATCAGGGAGTTTGTCCTCAGGAAGGCCTTCTCCCGAAAAAGGAACGTCTATCAGAACAGGGCGTCCTGCTAGGTGCCAAGCCGTGTACCAAAGCGAAGCCAAGTTGCGCACTGCAGCCCTTAGGCGGGACTCTACCATTCCCTCTAATAGCGTATGATACACTCTCAGAAAATCATCCGAATGCGTTCGGAAGATATTGCGTCCCCTCTGGCGATAGACGAACTTGCGCTCTTCGCCTACTCGCTGGGTGGCTTCTCGTTCGGCGCTAAGGACCTTCTCCACGAAAGAATGACTCTGCATAATGATACTCCAGAAGGTATCTCGGGGGCTTAGCCAGAGGGTAGCTTGCCCCACCCAGTAATCGTACCCATCGCCGTAGCGCTCGGGCACATAAGATTCCCAAAGGGCATGGACGCCGTGTTGTCCTGTAAGCTGGCCGTTGTAGTTAGCGGTGGTGTGCAGGGGTACGTGGGCATCTCCCAAGTAATGTCCGATTTCAGCGGAGAGTTTGAGAATGCGAGGCGCATCTTTTTGGCGGAAGGCTTCTACAAGTTCGTAGAAGCTCTTCTCCAAATGCCAAGGCAGCATGCCATGCGCACGCAGTGTATCTAAGCTGAGCTGGGCTACCGCAGCTTCCCAATCCCGAGGCAAAGCCGCAGGATTAGGATAGTTATCCAGGTCTATGTAGTGGCGAGGGGGCTCTTCTGGATACAATCCCCGTCGCTCATCAGGCTTAGTGGATTGGCGCGTGATATACTCTATGTGAGGACGGTAGAAGGCAAAGAGCGACTCAGGCAGCGCAAAAACAGCTAATCTATTAATTCGCCGATGGCCCCAGAACCCCCAAGCCCATGCCAATCCCACCAGAAATAAAGTCCATCGCATCGCTACTAAGTTATGCCTTTTTGGTTATCGTAGTGTTATACTGGATAGGACTGGGTTTGCGATACGCGTTATCGTTATCCTCTTTTGCTTCTGTTTCCCCTAAGACTATACCTTCCGTTTCTGTGCTTATTCCTGCGCGCAGTTGGCGGGAGGTTCAACCCCTTTTAGCCCAGCTCCAAGCCCAAACCTATCCCACTGCCTGGGAGATTTGCTTAGCGGCGGATCGGTGGTCAGAAGAAGAGACTAGAATGCTTCAAATGCAATCCTCAGCCAGGCTGCGCTGGATATGGATACGAGAAGTACCTGCTCGTTGGAGCGCCAAAAAATATGCCTTATGGTGCGCTGCGGCTTTAGCTCAGTATGATTGGTGCGTTTGTTTAGATGCGGATGTGGAGGTTGCGGAAGGCTTCCTTATCCAATGGATGGAGTATGCTGCTAAGGGAGTCGCCATCCTCGCGCCGGCTTGGCTAAAGGCAGGGTATCCGCTGGCTGTCTATGAAGCGAACTTAGTACAAGTAGAAGCGCTGGGCAGAGCGAGTTGGGGAGCAGCTTATATGGCTACGGGGAGGGGCTGGGCTGTCCGAAAAGCCTGGCTCCAAACTGGGCTCTTCGCCTGGAAGGAAGAAATCTCCGGGGACGATGACCTGACTTTTCAACTTCTGCCCGATAAAAAAGTGGTACTAAGCCCGATTGCGACTTACTCCTCTGCCCCACCCACGCTCCATCAGGCACTCCTGCGTAAATGGCGACATCTCCAAACAGCAAAACATTACCCCTTTCTTCTATCGGTTTCATTAGCTCTACTGCCACTTCTCCAGCTCACCAGCATATGCGCAGGACTTCTAAGTGGAAACTGGCTCCTACCTCTACTCCTTCCTCCCTTGGCTAAAATGAGTGCGCTTCTGCTTGTGCGTGCCCCTCACCCCGAAAGAGCCCTTTATTTAGATTGGCTACTCCTTTTACTGCAGCCACTCTATCTCGTTGGAGCGTTCTGGCGCAAACACCTCTGGCTTTTCGGGACATTAGGGGCTTTCTCCTCTACCTTTGCAGCATGGATAAGCCGCGCTATCACCGCAGAGGCGTATTCATAGATGTGCAGAATATCTTCAGTACGGTACGCAACCTCATGCCCCAAGCCCGTCTCAACTATCAAGCCCTCAAAGAATACTTCGTGCAAGATGGAATAGAGACTACTTTTACTGCCTTTTCCTCTTATGATCCTGATCGGGAGGAGCAGAGACGCTTTCTCATGGCGCTCGCACTGATGGGTTATCGTATCATCACGAAACCCCTCAAAAGGCTACCCTCCGGCGAAATCAAAGCTAATATGGACATGGAAATCGCGATGGAAATCTTAGAAGTATCCCATTATTTAGATGAGATTGTGATAGTCTCTGGGGACGGTGATTTTGCCCCCCTCGTCAATCGCCTCGTGCTCAGAGGCAAGATAGTTCGGGTGATCGGCCCGGATCAGTTCTCCGCACCTGAACTTATCCAGGCTTGCCACGAGTTTATCAGCTTGTCTCGCATTGCAGGACTTATAGAGACAAGCTGATGGGGAATTTTCTGTTATTTTGGGGTGATGAAAATCCTCTGCTGCGTCAGTCATGTACCGGATACCACAGCCCGCATTCAATTTACCTCCGATGGCAAAGCCTTAGATCGCTCGGGCATCACCTTTATCATTAATCCTTATGATGATTTCGCGCTGGCTCGGGCTGCTGAGCTCAAGGAGAAAAATCCCAGCGGTGTCCACGTAACGGTCTTAGCTGTGGGTAAAAATGGTACTTCCAGCACGGATAATGTAGATTCCAACTTGCGCAAGGCTTTAGCGTTAGGCTTGGATGAAGCGGTACGGATAGATGCAGAGCCCCAAGATGCCTACTTCGTAGCCTCCCAAATCGCAGCGTTTGTGAAGGAGAAGCCTTTTGACCTGCTTCTCTTTGGGAAAGAGTCCATAGACTATAATGGTTCTCAAGTACCAGGCATGGTGGCGGCGATGTTGGAGCTGCCTTTCATCTCCTATGCCACTAGCATAGAAATATCCGACGGAAAAGCCATTTTGACGAGAGAAATCACAGGTGGCAAAGAGAAAATAGAATGCTCCTTACCGCTTGTTCTTAGTTCTCAGAAGGGGTTGGCGGAGTGGCGGATTCCCAGTGTGAGGGGGATTATGCAAGCCAAAGCAAAGCCTCTTCATGTGCGTCCTCTGGCAGCCATCGCCCCCCGAGTATCCACTCTGCGCCACGAACCTCCTCCTCCCAAAGGCACCTTCAAGAAGATTGATCCCGAGCGTATCCAAGACTTAGTGGTAGAACTCTCTAACAAAGGACTTATATGAGCGCTGTCGTTGTATGGGCGGAGATTAGCGAGGGTAAGTTCAAGAAGCCTACTTTGGAAGCCCTAACTGCGGGCAGAAAGTGGGCTGACTCCTTAGGTAGCCCCTTGCAAGCCATTCTCATCGGCGCCGAGATACCTGAATCCCTTGTTCAAGCCGCAGGCGAGTATGGCGCGGACAAGGTAGTTCGGGTGCAACATGCTTCTCTGAGTCCCTTCATCAATTCGGTATATGCGCGTGCTTTAGCTGCATATGTGAAAGCCCAGAAAATCTCCTATGTGCTTCTTCCTCAGACATACGATGGGAAGGCTGTAGCGCCGATGCTGGCGGTATGGGCGGATGGAGCGCTTTTCTCAGGGATTACCCAAGTACCTGAAAAAACCGAGGATGGGTGGCGCGCCCGACGCATCGCTTATTCTAATAAAGGTATAGAATGGGTGTTTAGCTCGCACCTTCCTCTTATTGCTACGCTCAAACCCAACTCGCTCGTTCCGGAAAAATCATCTCGCTCCTGTCAAGTGGAGGATTTCAGCTTCACACCGCAGGAAGCGGATAAACGCGCTCGTCCTATTGGAGTAGAGAAAGTGGCTACCGATAGCATTCCCCTGACGGAGGCTGAAATCGTGGTCTCAGGGGGAAGGGGGCTAAAAGGACCCGAAAACTGGCACGTTATAGAGGAACTCGCCAAAGTACTCAATGCAGCTACCGCCTGCTCTAAACCCGTTGCTGATGTAGGGTGGCGCCCCCATCATGAACACGTCGGTCAAACAGGCATCCAAATCTCCCCTAACCTCTACATCGCGGTGGGAATCTCCGGGGCTATCCAACATTTGGCGGGCGTTGCCGCCTCTAAGAATATCGTAGTCATTAACAATGACCCCGAGGCCCCTTTCTTCAAGGTAGCGGACTATGGGATTGTGGGAGATGCTTTGGAGGTTGTCCCCCGCCTAACCGAAGCCGTACGCCGTTATAAGGAACAGCATACTCACTGAACCTACTTTCTTTCACTCGGAGGAGGCCCTTGTAAAAGCGCCTCTTGGGCTCCCGCGCCCCGTATCCATAGCTTTCGTTGATGGCAGGGTCTATGCCCTCTGGAAGAACCTTATAGACACTCTGACTCGGCAAGTCCCTCTCTTCACTCTAAGCGGAGAAGAGGAGAACAAGACTCTACCTACTGCACGTTGGATTTGGAAAAAGCTCTGGCAGTATGAGATAGACAGAGGGCAGGTTATTCTACTGATAGGAGGAGGAACGCTCTTAGATATGGGGGGGTTTTGTGCTTCGGTCTGGAAAAGAGGCACGCCTTTTATCAGCATTCCCACGACGCTGGTGGCTCAGATGGATGCAGCCATAGGCGGTAAAACAGGTATCAACTTCCGCAGCGGGAAAAATATACTGGGCTCCTTTGCACAACCCACTGCCATCTGGATATGGGAGGGTTTTTTGAAAACGCTGCCCCCCCGAATCCTAAAAGCAGGATGGGTAGAAGGCTATAAACATGCCCTTCTATACGGTGAGGAGCTTCTCCGGAAGGTGGAGGTCTGTTCTTTTACGCAGCCTCCTTCTTCGGACCTGCTTCGGCAGCTTGTAGAGGTGAAGTGGCATATTGTTCAGCAAGACCCCTACGAGAGTCAGGGACTGCGACAAGCCCTCAATCTGGGGCATACTTTAGGGCATGTATGGGAAACTCTGAGCTTGCGGACGGAAGCCCCCCTGCTCCACGGTGAAGCTATTGCTATCGGCTTATGGCAAGAAATTTATCTAAGCACTCAACTTTATGGCACTTCTTCTACGATTTTAGATAGGCTTACGGATAAACTTAGGAGAGAAAAGCTCCTTATCCCTCTACCTCCTCACACTCGGGCCCTCTGGGAAAAGCTCCTATTGCAAGACAAAAAAAGAAGAAGCGGGCAGTTATACTTACCCTTGCTTAGAGAAGTAGGCCAGGTAGAGCTCCAGCCTGTGGAGATAAAGTATCTCTGGCAAGCAGTTCAGGCTTATAGGGAGATGGTAGAATGAGCTCTATTCAAATAGAGCCCATAAAGCAGCCGCTGCGAGGTCATGTGGTATTGCCCTTAAGCAAAAGTATCAGTAATCGTCAGCTCGTATTAGGAGCTCATACTTACCAGCCTTTTGAGGTGATTGGTGTCTCTGAAGCCCAAGACACACGCTATCTCATAGAAGCCCTTCGGCAATGTGGATATTCCGTAGAAGAT
>JANWZJ010000023.1 GCA_025054525.1 Bacteroidia bacterium
TATCTCTTAGCTCTCTTAGAGCGGGCAGACCAGGGCGAAATCCTATGGAAAGGACAGTCTCTATATAGCCTATCGGCTCGGGAACAGGCTCGTTGGCGCAATAGAGAAGTAGGCTTTGTATTCCAGTTTTTTCATTTAGTAGCCGAACTCAATCTCTGGGAAAATGTAGCCCTTCCTGCGATATTAGCAGGCGCTTCCTTTCGCTCTCAGAAGAAAAAAGCAATAGAATGGTTAGAACGGGTGGGTTTAGCGCATCGGGCGTATGACCTACCCTCTCGGCTCTCCGGCGGCGAACAGCAGCGGGTAGCTATCGCCCGGGCTCTTTTTCAGGAGCCTACGCTGGTCTTAGCAGACGAACCTACGGGCAACTTAGACAGCGAACAAGCCCAAGAAGTCTGGGGGCTGTTTATGAGTTTAGCTCAGCAGCAGGGCAGTGCCGTACTGGTAGCTACGCACAATCTCCACTTAGCTCAACAGACGCAAGCTATCTTTCAGTTAGAGAGGGGACGCTTGCGAAAGATAGAGCTGGCTTGACGGGGGAAAAGTCGCCGCGTCAGTTCCTCAGCCCAAGCAAAGAAGGCTGTTCCTATGGCGGTTGTGCCCAGTACCATAAGGAGTACGCTTCCTTTCCATGCAGTGCTCAGGTTTCCAAAAACCAGAGAGAACTCTCCCCGAGGTATAAAGCTTAGCGCTGCTCGGAAAGCGGTACGCGAGCGCAATCCCCATACCCTAGCAGCCCAATAAGTAGCCACAGCCTTCGTCAGAATAGCTAAACTCATCCAGCCTAAACCTGAAAGGATCGGTAGGTTAGCCAAAGAGATGTCGTAGCTTAAAGCGAAGAAAAAAAGTCCCATGCTCAGTTCTCGTAAAGGTGCGAGGGATTTCTCTGCCATTTGGAAGAGAACACTTTCTTGGGGAATAAGTACCCCCAATAGAAAGCTAAAGAGGGCTCCTGAGATTCCCACTGCATGCCCGAGGGCTCCTATCGCCAGTACTACGCCCAGCATCAGCAATACAGCAAAAGGGACTTCTTCTACTGGGAGTTTTCTTTGCAGCAGCCAGGGGATGACCCATCGGTACAGTAGCCAAAAGCCAATTATTGTGCCCCCCAAGCTACCTAAAGATCGGAGGAGCCAAGTAAGGCTTACTTTTTCGCCTTGGGAGAGAGGAGTAAGCACCCCTAAGAGACCTATCCCTACAATATCCTCAAAAATAAGCAGTCCCAAGAGGAGTTCTGCTTCTGCGCTGGCTAATCGGCTGTAGTCTAAAAGAAGCCTGGCTATGATAGCGGTACTACTGGGATAGAGTGCGCTTCCCAGAAGGAGGGCCTCTTGAAAAGAAGTAAGTGCGAGACTGAGTAGCACGGGAATTCCCCAACTGATGCCAAAGTCAATCAGGCCTGGTAGGGCTATATTTCGGCTTAGGGTACGAAGATTTTCGGGTGAATACTCCAGTCCGATGAAGAAGAAAAGAAGCCATAAGGCGATTTCGCCGGTGATAGGGAAAACGGGAGCGAGGAGAATGGGTATAGGGAGATATTGGAGCAGGAAGCCAGCGGCCATGAATCCGAGTAGGGCGGGGAGGCGCCATCGCTGCATGCCCCACCCCAGCAAGAATAGCCCAATCAGTACTATCCCTAACCACCCTACTTCATGGATGGGTTCCGCTCTCATGAACCCTGCGGCAGAAAGGAAGAATACTTTCTATTTGGGTGCGGGTGCCTACCGCTACTAATACATCCCCTGCCTGGATACGCTCCTGATAGGGGTCGGGACTGGGTATAGTGCGCTGTCCTCTTTGGATAGCAATCACCGAAACCCCCGTACGACGCCGCAATCGAAGGTCTGCCAGCGTTTTTTCTACCATTTCACAGCCTTCTTCTACGGGTATCCATTCCATAACGACCTCTTGGAGAAGCAGATTCACTCTATCCGTAGGAAGCGGCTGATACCGCACCCCTCCTAAAATGAAAGCCACCTCGCGAGCTTCCTCCTCGCTGAGTTTGACGCTAAAGATGGGGTCATCTTCATCGGGCTCTATCCAGAAGATTTCTCTTTGCCCGCTGGAATAGATAAGCAGGACGAGCTTGCCGCCTTGCTGGAGGGCGAGGGTATATTTTCGGCCCAGTCCAGGCAAGTGAGCTTCTTTGAGCTCCATGGCATTAAAGGTAAGAGAGTTTAGAGGAGAAGTATTACCTTTGCGGGGAGGGGAGTTGCCGGAGCGGTCAAACGGGCCTGACTGTAAATCAGGTGGCGCATGCCTACGGAGGTTCGAATCCTCCACTCCCCACGCGGGAGTAGCTCAGCCGGTAGAGCATCAGCCTTCCAAGCTGAGGGTCGCGGGTTCGAATCCCGTCTCCCGCTCTGCATGCTGGGATAGGATTAGGGCGGTATGCTCGGTTGGTGGCATGGACGCATTCTGTATTCGCTCTGCCCTTCGCGCTGTGGGGTTTCGTATTGGGATTACAAGCCGCCCAATGGAGCATACCCCTGCACACATTAGTTTTAGTCATTGCCGCCGCAATCAGTGCGCGCACAGCAGCTATGGCATTCAATCGTTATGCTGACCGCGCTATTGATGCTCGCAATCCCCGCACAGCTTCTCGGGAAATCCCCCGAGGCGAAATCAAACCTCACCAGGCCCTCCTTCTGGTCGTAGGGGCTTCTGCTACCTTCATCCTAATCGCTGCTGCCATCAGCCCCCTATGTGGATGGCTCTCTCCCATCGCCCTCTTTGTACTTTTGGGGTATTCCTATACTAAGCGCTTCACCTACCTATCTCATTACGTATTAGGAATGGCTTTAGGGTTAGCTCCTATCGGCGCGTATCTTGCCGCCACAGGTACATTCTCACTAACTATTATCCTTGTAGGAATTGCTGTCATGCTATGGGTGGCGGGGTTTGACATCTTGTATGCCCTGCAGGATGAGGAGTTTGATAGGAAGGAGGGACTCTATAGCATACCCGCTGCCTTTGGAGAAGAAAAAGCCAGGCTGCTTGCCTTAAGTAGCCATCTGCTCGCCATCATCCTTCTTGCGGTAGTAGGGTATTTGTTGAACTATTCTTCAATAAGCCTCGCGCTATATAGTGTGGGATGGCTTAGTTTCAGCGGGTTCATCCTCTATCAGCATCGCGTCAGTCAGGATAAAGCCAAGATCAATAGAGCTTTCTTCACCTACAACGGTATAGCTTCGTTAGTATATGGAGGGTTAGTTGTGATGGCTTCGTTATGGGAGCCTCTAAGTGGGCTACTTAGATGAGAGCCTATTTATAGGGGAAACTGGGCGGTAGCGTTGATAGTGCAGCATAAAGAATAAACTGGGAACGGCTAATACCAGCACTAATAGCGTTTGCAGGGCATGGGCTGCGACAACAATGAGCCGAGCGGGTTCGGGTATCCAACCCGAAACGCTAAGCAGCGCCAGCCCAATAGCATGGAATGTACCTAATCCTCCTGGTACTGGCAGCGCCATAGCTAACCCTGAGCCTACCAGCATCACCCAAGCAGAGGTCAGAATAAAGAGCAGAGAAAAATTGAGTGGGGCGGCCAGCATTACTCCCACTATAGCCGCCCAGTATCCCACCCAAATCAATAGCGAAGAGGCCCATATCCAACTCTGCGGTTTAGTTTCTAAGATGGCGGTAAATCCTTCTATGGCTTGTCTAAGTAGGGTGAGGCCTTTTTTAGCAAGCCAGAAGCGCCATAATCCCCAAGCTACTAAGCCTCCTATTATGCCTAATCCTATCAAATAGGGCAGATAGGCAGTGAGTCCTAAAATCTCTAACCAATCCATTCCTCTTAGAAGAACAAGCCCTCCAGTTAGGGTTAGGAGGATGAGGATATCCACGATTCGTTCAGCTACGACGCTACCCAGGCCTGTAGGGAAGGGCACGCCGTGCCAGCGAGTGAGGAGCGTACAGCGAGCCAGCTCTCCTGCACGGGGCAAAACCAGATTTAGGGCGTATCCTAAGATTACCGCATGCCAGGCAGAAGCGAGGGAGAGGGCAGAACCCTTATGCCGCAGCACGAGATACCAGCGCCATGCCCGTAGAAAATGAGCAGCACTCATAGCTATGGCCGCAGCGATAAGCATTGGGGGGGAGAGACGGTTTAGCGACCGCCAATCAAAATCGCGAAGTACCCAATAGAAAAGAGCTGCTCCTAATATAAGCCCCAATGTCGCTTCTATGAGGCGGCGCTTCACAACTTATTTCCCTCTTTAGGGAAAATAAGACGCGGTTGGTGGCGCTTCGCTTCCTCTTCGCTCATCCAGGCATAGGCTAAGACAATAATCAGGTCTCCCACTACGCCGGTGCGAGCGGCTGGACCATTGAGCCCTACCACCCCGCTTCCGCGTTCTCCCTCTATAATGTAGGTCTCAATTCGGCTTCCCGTATTGACATTTAGTACGTGGACTTGCTCATAGGGAAGCAGTCCAGCCGCTTCTATTAGGTCTTTGTCTAAGGTAAGGCTGCCTATGTAGTCCAGGTTCACCTGCGTGATACGCAGGCGGTGGAGTTTGGACTTTAGAATGCAAACGAGCACCGCTTAGTAGCGATACCACTCGGGCTTGTAGGGACCTTCTATAGGGACGCCGATATAAGCCGCTTGCTCTGGGGTAAGCTCATCCAATTCGGCCCCCAGCTTCGCCAAATGCAGCCGAGCGACCATCTCATCTAAGTGCTTGGGGAGGGTGTAGACTTTGTTTTCGTAGCGGTCACCATGCTGCCAGAGTTCTATCTGAGCAAGCACCTGATTAGAGAAAGAGAAAGACATCACTAACGAAGGATGCCCTTCCGCTAAGGCTAAGTTCATCAACCGCCCCTCAGCCAAAACGATGATTTCTTTACCCTCCACATTATAGACATCTACATAAGGACGCAAGGAGTATTTCGTATGCCCGTAGTGCTTATTGAGCCAAGCTACATCTATTTCTAAGTCAAAGTGCCCGATATTTCCGACGATTGTTTTATCTTTCATCGCCAAGAAGTGACGACCTACTACTACATCCCGATTACCCGTAGCGGTGATGACAATATCTGCTAAGCGGACAGCATTATCCATCTTCATTACTCGGAAGCCATCCATAACGGCTTGGAGGGCGCAGATGGGGTCTATTTCCGTTACAATCACTTGAGCGCCTGCGCCTGCAAACGCTTGAGCTGTGCCAGCCCCTACGTCGCCGTATCCTGCCACTACTACAGTCTTGCCAGCTAGCATAATCCCCGTAGCCCGCCGCACCGCATCTACGGCAGACTCCCGACAGCCATAGATATTGTCAAACTTGGACTTTGTTACGGAGTCATTGACATTGATGGCAGGAAAAGGCAGCTTCCCTTGGGCAGCGTATTCATGCAGACGGCGCACACCCGTAGTAGTTTCTTCGGATACCCCCCGAATCCCTGCCGCAAGCTCAGGATATTTCTCCAAAACAAGCCAAGTCAAATCCCCCCCATCATCTAAAATCATATTGAGAGGGCGGCTCCTATCTCCAAAGAAGAGGGTCTGTTCAATAGACCACCAGTACTCTTCTTCGGTTTGCCCTTTCCAAGCAAAGACGGGAATACCTGCGGCCGCAATAGCTGCCGCCGCATGATCTTGAGTAGAAAGGGGATTACAAGAAGCCCATCGCACTTCTGCCCCTAACTCTACCAAGGTCTCTATGAGTACAGCCGTTTCAGTAGTCATGTGCAGAGAGCCGGCGATACGGGCACCTTTGAGGGGTTTTGCGTCGCGGTAGCGTTCCCGCAGCGCCATAAGTCCGGGCATTTCCGCTTCCGCCATGCGGATTTCTCTGCGCCCCCATTCCGCTAAGGAAAGGTCGGCTACTCTAAAGTCTTGCGTCTTCGTCAGCATACTGATGCAAAGGTAGAGAACTTTTTTCGCCCTACAATCATCTCTAAGTAAGTTTGGGGTATGTGGTACCCCGCCCCTGTCCCTCGCTGGCAGGCTTTACACGACAACTGGAAACAACTCATTATGGCAGACAGAGGCCCTACTGCGCTTTTATGGGTAGGCTCAGAAGGAGTAGGCAAAACACCTATTGCCTTAGCCTTCATCCAAGCGCGTCTGTGTGAAGAGGGGAAAGGTCTGTATGCCTGTGGTCAGTGCTATGCCTGCCGTACGATGGAGAAACTCCAAACGCCTCAACTTTTTCTTATTCCTCCTTTGCCTACTAATCCCTCATGTCCTTTAGAGGATGGGGTGGAGTGGCTACGCAGAGCCCTTATTGCCAACCCTTTCCTAACCCTAGCCTACTGGGAAGAAGAGGTAATTCGGTCCCTACAGGATAAGAGTGCTGGTACTAAGCGAGAGAAAAAAAACGCTCGCAGAAAAGGGGAGTATCCTATCAGCGTAGAAGTAGTCCGTCAAGTGCAAGACTGGCTCAAACTCAAACCGACGGCTCAGGAGTGGCGTGTAGTTCTTTTTTGGCATGCGGAGCAGCTCACCCGCCAAGCCGCTAACGCCCTGCTAAAAATCGTAGAAGAGCCTCCCGCTCACACTATGTTTATGTTCCTGGCTACCCACCGAGAAGCTCTACCGGCTACCCTACGCTCCCGCTGCCAAACCTGGTACTTCCCACCCTTATCCCCGACAGAGTTAGAACAGCTATCGGGCACTAAGCTCTCCGACGAGGAAATCATTTTAGCTGAGGGGAGTTATGCTAAGCTGCGCGCACTGAGAGAAGAGTCCCAGCAAAAATACCTCCGAGCGCTCCGTACTTGGATAGAAGCCCTCCATCCCCAAACCCCCTGGCGTAGTGAAGTAGAAGAAGCCATAGAAATACTCAGTCAGCATCCTTACCTTAGCGATTGGCTGATAATGGGTGTTAGGCTCGCACGCAAAATAGGGACGAATCCTTCATTTAATGCCCTTATTGCTGATAGGCTTCTACATATTGCTGATGCAGTAGATGCGAATATAAGCCCTACGGGACTTCTCTGGGAAGTTACCTTAGAGTTGAGACAGAGTCGGGGGTTGGGTGAGTTTCGCTGGGAGTGGCTGCACTCTTGAGGAGACGCCTTTGCCACCGCAGCCATAATACCCCCCATATCGCCTCTTGAATTACTTGACGCGACATTTTGGAATGCCCCGCCACTCTTTCCACAAAGATAATCGGAACCTCCATGATTTTGGCACCTAATATGAATGCCTTGTATTTCATCTCTATCTGAAAGGCATATCCTCTAAATCGTATGGGACCTAAGTTCAAGATTTGTTCAAGCAGCCTTCTTCTATATCCCACGAAGCCCGCCGTAGGATCACGCACAGGCATGCCCGTAATCCAGCGCACATACCAGCTTGCCCCATAACTGAGTAGAATACGCGAAAGCGGCCAATTCACCACATTGATGCCTTGGATATACCGAGACCCAATCGCTAAATCACACTGTTCTAATGCCTTGGCTAAATGCGGAATATATTCAGGAGGATGACTAAAATCCGCATCCATCTCATAAATAAACTGGGCTTGCGTGTGCTTAAGTACCCACTGAAAACCCGCTTCGTAGGCTTTACCCAAGCCTTCTTTGTGTGAGCGACGAAGCAAGAAGAGATGCGGATAACCTTCTTCCCGCTTGAACTGCTCTACTAACTCGGCTGTGCCATCGGGCGAGTTATCATCCACCACCAAAATCCCAAGTGGTAGGGGTAGTTTGAGAAGAGCACGAAGAAGGGGCTGGATATTTTCGGCTTCGTTGTAAGTAGGAAGGACTATCCAGTGTTCAGGCTGCATGGATAACGCCAAATTCTACGACAATATCACAATACTGATGAACATCAGGACGATGACTTACGACTAAAACTATGGCGGACTGCGCCAGGGAACGCAGCCTGGCGTAAATAAAGGCTTCGGCAGCAGGGTCTATATGCGCCGTGGGTTCGTCCAAAATCCAAACTGCTGGCTGATGAAGAGCCGCTCGCCAAAGAGCTATGATTTGCTTCTCTCCCGGAGAGAAACCTCCGCTTGTGCCTTTTACTTCTGCATTTAGGGGCCAGTTCTCTACATGAGAACGGATTCCAATTCGCTCAGCGGCCGCATATAACTCCTTATCCGTGAAATGCTGATACAAAGTCAGATTCTCTCGCAGTGTGCCTTCAAAGAGTACAGGTTCTTGGGGTATGTAGGCTATAAGCTGGCGCAGTTTTCTTTTGTCCCAGTCTGCGATGGAGATACCTCCTAAGCGTATATCTCCTGCTTGCGGCTCGTAATACCCCAGCATAAGGTAGAACAAGGTGCTTTTACCCGTGCCAGTGGGTGCCCGCACACCGTAGATTTTCCCTGGTTCAAAAGTATAAGAGAAGCCCTCCAGTATCTTCTTCTCGGGTGTATAACCAAAGCTAACCTGCTTTACTTCCAGCATGTAGGGCGGGGACTGGGAAGGAATAAATCCACGGGAGGGTTCTCTTTCGGCTCGGTCCAGCAGTTGGAAGATTCTATCCGCACTCACGAGACCCATCTGAAGGCTATTGACCTGATCAGCTATAATCCGAAAGGGACGAAAGAACATCTGCTGATATAGCGTAAATGCAATCAATGCACCTGTGGTAGTTTCACCTTTGTATATCAAGTAAGCGCCTCCCAGTAACACAGCAGTAAGACCCAGTAAAGTTATGCTTTCCATGACGGGAAAGAACCAGGCAAAGTATCCTATCACTACTCGGTAACTGAGATAAAAAGCGCGATTGATACGATGGAACTGCATAAGGATGGGAGCACGGGCGCCGATACTCTCGGTGAGTTCTCGGCTCTGGAGAAAGTCTTGAAGGAATCCATTCATTCGGCTAATATATCGGCGCACTCGCACGAAGCTATTTCGGATGCGTCCAGAAAAGTACGCCGAAGCCCACAGCCCCACAGGCAGCACCATTAGCGTAATCAAAGCCAGCTTAACATCTACTAAAAACATAAGAGCTATGATGAAAAGAATCTGCAAAGTTTCTCCTGCTATCACTAAGAAAGTCTCGGATAGGGTTCCTTGGAGGGTTTGAGTGTCGGTGAGGGTGCGAGTGTAAAGGATGCCTACGGGATACTTCTCTAAGGTAGCGATCGGCATGTGAAGGACCTTCTCTAAAAGATGCCGGCGCAAGGCCTGAGTAAGCCGCCAAGATAGCTTCTGCGTGGAGAGGGCCTGTAGGTTTTGTAATCCAGCGTGTGTCAAAGTAAGTGCTATCAGCACGACCCCCCAAAGGAGTAGCTGCTGTGCATTTCCTGAGCGTAAAGGCTCATCTATGACATATTTATAGAGATAGGGACGCAGGGGTTGCAGAAAAGAGACAAGCACCACTACCCCCAAGGCCCCCCAAAAAAACTTTCCTTGCTTTACGAGGAGGTGAAGAAGTCTAAGAGCGGTGGCGTAGGGGTTCATGTAGGCACGCAAAGCCCCTCATAGAGCTGGGCTATTTTGGCTTGAATGTACTGGATAAAGTAGCGGGCAGAGAGGGTTTCACCGGTAGCCATCTGACAGAGTTCTTGGGAGTCGTACAGGTGTCCATATGCGTGAATATGCTTGCACATCCACTGCAGGGGAATTTCGGCTTCGCCTTGCGCTAAGGCTTCTTGCCAATCAGGATGCGCTTGGGTAAGCGCCGCCGCAAACTGAGCCGCATACAAACTACCCAGCGTATAGGTAGGGAAGTATCCAAAGCTGCCCATAGACCAGTGAATATCTTGAAGTACTCCCTCTTTATCCGAAGGCACTTTCAAACCAAGGTAATTTCGCACTTTCTCTTCCCATGCTCCAGGCAAATCTCGCACTGAAAGGTCCCCATTAATAAGCGCTCTCTCTAACTCAAAGCGCAGAATAATGTGCAAATGGTAGCTTACTTCGTCTGATTCTATACGGATAAGGCAAGGACTTATCTTGTTAATGCGTCGAGCCAAAGTGAGCGGTGTATAATAGGAAAGCCATGGCAACTTGTAGGCAGGCAGTACTTTCTCGTACATGTACCGCCAAAAAGCTAATGACTTACCTACATGATTCTCCCAGAAGCGAGACTGTGATTCATGAATGCTCGTGGAAGTGGCATAGGTTATCGGCCAACCCAAAGGTTCTTTAGGGAGTCCTTGTTCATACAGCGCATGTCCCATCTCATGAAGCGCTGAAAATAGCGCCATAGGTAAGCTATTCTCATCAATCCGGATAGTGATTCGGACATCTTCGGGATGGAACCCCGCACAAAAAGGATGCGGTGAAGTATCTATACGCCCTTTACGCAGATCATAGCCTAACTGCTGAACTACCTTCTCTACAAGTTCCCGTTGCAGGGGAGCAGGCATAGAAAGAGAAGTACCATTCAAACCCGCCAGATTTGTTTCTCTGCATAGCTGAATGACTTGAACTAAGAAATAGCGAAGCTCTGTAAAAATCTTCTCTATTTCTTGGATAGGAATGCTGGGCTCATAAAGATATACGAGTGCCTCGTAGGGCTCATGCTGATAGCCTAATATCTCTGCTTTTTCTCGCAGGAGCTGTATTATTCTTTCCAAGTGTGGGGCAAAAAGAGAGAAATCATTTTTGTCTCGGGCCTCTACCCAGATGCTCTGGGCTAAACTTACGGTTTCAGAGAAAGTCCGCACCCAGGATAAGGGGAGTTTCTCGGTAGGCTCTGCGTCTTTGAGCAGGATGGCTATACTGCGCTGCTGCTCAGGGGTAAGGTCTGGATGATGATGAGCTTCTTTGAGAAGAGGTAATACTTCTTTGAGCCAGCGTTCATGCACGAAAGAAGCAAAGACACCCATGACAGCGGAACGATGTTGTGCGCCTGCGGGTGGCATACATACTTCATGGTCCCAACCCAACAACTCCCCTATACTAGCCAGAAGGGCATGAGTGCGCAAAGTTTCATTTAGTCTCTCCACTAAACTCATGTAGCAAAGATACCGCATTTCAGCGGGTTTTGCCCCACAGGCTGTGGATTTCTATGAGGAAACGGCGCAGTTTCGCCCCTTCATAGAGCCCGGTACTGCCTTGGGGGCGCTGGAGGAGATTAGTAAAGCCTATCTCATAATAAGCACTTAGGCCCACCGTACCGAAACCCGTGGGCAGTTCCAGCGCCATGCCTAAGGGCAAAAAAGCATACCAACGATTCGTAGGGCGATGCGCAGGAGCAAGGCTAAGTCCCCGTTGCTGATACCGATACCCTACCACTACTCCCGTTCTCGGATAAAAAATAGACCACCGCGGACCAAACCGAAACCCCGCTTCTACCGCTTTATATGCCGTTATTTGCCCTTGTCTAAAGTCTTGATTGATAAAAGGTAAGCGTATTTCTCCGGGAGCTCCTTTATAGACCCAGAGAAGTGAACCCTCCCAGCCAGCTCCCCACCAGTAGCTTTTGTAGCATAACCCTATCGCCGCATCGGAGAACCATCCCCCTGGCACTGGCTCTCCAGTTTGTGTAGCCCGATTGAAGCGTCCCTGGAAAAGAATCCCTACCCCCTGCTGCGCCCAAAGCCAACTACACAGGCACACCCATTTCCCGTAGCCATGTATTGAGCGCCAACCTGTCCTCATGCTCAGACTTCCTCCATCCAATAATTAACGCACAGGGCACGAAGAACTTTCCTTTAGGAAACTGTTTCTCCCGCATGCCTGCAATCACTACGGCTCGGGGAGGCACATATCCGCGGTATTCTTTTCCTTCGGGATGGGTAGCATCTATAATAGGAATAGTAGCCGTGAGCACCACCCCTGCTCCAATTACCGCACCCGCACCTACATGGACACCCTCCACGATGATACTTCGGCTGCCAATAAAAGCCCCATCCTCTATGACAACAGGACGAGCTACTGGCGGCTCCAGAACCCCCCCAATCCCTACACCCCCACTGATATGCACCTGCTTGCCTATCTGCGCACAAGAACCCACCGTCGCCCAGGTGTCTATCATCGTCCCTTCCCCTACATAAGCACCTATATTTACATAGCCCGGCATAAGCACAACCCCCGGCGCCAAATAACTCCCATACCGCGCTACCCCCGGCGGAACAATTCGTACACCTGGGGGCCTCTTCTTAGTGGGAATCTTGTCATAAAAAGCTAAGTCCCCCGCCACTATCTCTTCTGCCGAACGCAGCCGAAAATAAAGAAGGATTGCTTTTTTGACCCAAGCATGGACTACCCATTCCCCCTCGTCTGTGGGAGAAGCACAGCGTAGCTTTCCTTGATCTAATAGAGCTATAACTTCTTCTATCGCTTGGGCATAGGGGACGGGATTCCCCTCCTCCCAAGCGGCTTCTATGCGTTGCACTAAGGTTTGCATTATTTGAGCTTGAGGGTGGAGGCTGCCGCAGGGTCTAACTTCCCCGCAGCAATAAGACGCATTTCCCGACGCCGAAGCGATTCTTCATACTGACGCTTCTCCTCCTCCGTCTCAGGTACAACAGGCGGCACTGGAATAGGACACCCACTCTGGTCTATCGCCACGAAAGTATAATAAGCTTCATTAGAGAGCCTCTTCTCATTAGAGGGTAGGGCTTGCGCAAAAACCTTCAGATAAACCTCCATAGAAGTATGAAAAGCTCGCGTAACATAAGCTTCAATTGTAAGGAGCTCCCCTACTCTGATAGGAGAGCGAAAGCTCACATAATCCACCGCAGCCGTAACACATATCCGCTGCGAATGCCGATAGGCTGCTATCGCAGCCGCTACATCCATCCAGTATAATAGCTGTCCCCCCATGAGCGTACCCAAGGCATTGGCATGATTTGGGAAAATCATCTCTGTCAGTACCGTGAAAGAAGCTTGAGGCGGCTTCGGCTCCATGCCCCAAATGTACAGAAGTTTCGTATCTTTATTGTATGCGAGGCGCCTTAGCCTTCGTTTTTCTTATGAGTGGAGGGCTTTTCGCCCAATCCTCAAATAACTTCTCCCCTAACCCCATAGCCTTGAATGACCCTACGAAGCAAGCCGCTCACCCTCAAGAAGGAGAGCCTGTCCTCAAGGCATGGTACTTTGACAAAAATGGATTTCTGAGCAGCATTAAAGCATTTGCGGATAAAGAGGCGAAGTCAGAGGAACTGGTATGGAAGTGGGCAGAAGAAACGCTTTCCTCCCACCCCAGAGCAAGGGTAGTTATAGTGCGAAAAGAGCTAAATCCTGAGGCTATCAACAGAGATGTGGCGCGCCTTACCCAGCTGATAGCGAAGTACGGCCGAAAAGGAAAAATAGTGCGCTATTACGTAAGCCCCGATAAAGACCCTGACATAGAAACTATCATGGAGCCCTGGTCCTACCAAGAGAAAGAGAAGAATCCCTTTGAGGGATGGGACAAAGCACGGTGGTAATTCTTCCACAATAGCACACACTGGAAGTACCTGCCACAAGTTTTCCCTCTGCTTAGCGGCTTTGCCCTTGCACGGGAGTTTATATTGCCGGGGTTTTTGCCCTGAAACTCCCGGACTATCCTCGGACTTAAAGGCATTTGGGATTAGGAAAGGGCGGAAGAGATAAGAGGCTATAGGGGGCGCGGGCAGCCGCTACAGGCGGCTGCTAGCCCCCCTCAGACCTACAACCCTTCCCAGTCTCATACCTTAGCCCAGCCTCAGCATAGCCTTTTACCTTTTTCCCCGCCTTCTCTTCAATCCTGCCGCTTTCCTTATCCCCGCCCAAACCCCAACTTCTCTCAATCCCTATCTTTCCCTACCCGAGCAATCCCCCCCTAAATATGAGTGCGAAGGCTACTCATGGAGAAAGTGAGACAGCGACGCATGCCCCCCGTTTATTAGGCTACGGTAGTGCGAAGGCTACTCATGGAGAAAGTGAGAGGTTCGTCAAGAGAAAGTTCAGCAACCTATAAAGCGGTTTGCCTCTCTCATTCAAGGATATGGCGGAAAGGTGGAAGTTTGATTATCGGGTCGCTATAGCGCCTCCTCTAAACAGGGATATGATGATTAGCTGGGGGTTAGCATCAGTTCTGTCGTAGGTAGTTGGAAGCCCTCCAGCGCAAAAGTCAGCACGGAGTGAATATCCTTTAGATAATGAATTTCCAGCCCCTCCAAAAGCTCAGCGGGAATTTCAGCTACATCTTTACGATTAGCTTCGGGTAGGCCGACTACTTTGAGGCCAGCACGCAAGGCTGCTAAGAGTTTCTCTTTGACCCCACCGATAGGGAGAACCTTGCCCCGCAAGGTAATCTCTCCTGTCATCGCCAAGTAAGGGCGCACTGGCTTCTGCGTAATCAGAGAAGCTAAGGCGGTGAGGAGAACTACCCCAGCCGAAGGGCCGTCCTTTGGCACTGCCCCTGCAGGAATGTGAATGTGTATATCATGCGACTTGAACCATTCAGGTGGGGCTAAACGATAGGCTCGTACTAAATGGTAAGCAATAGTAGCGGATTCTTTCATCACTTCGCCGAGTTGTCCGGAGAGGGAGAGCTTTCCTTCGCCGGGCATGGCTATGCTCTCTATGTATAGTACATCTCCGCCGTAGGGCGTCCAAGCCAAGCCGATTGCCACACCAGAACGAAGGTTTTGCTCATACTCTTCTTTCTCAAAATGCGGTGCACCCAGAATCGTCTCTAACAAGTCGGGATGAACAGTAACCACCTTTTTGCGGTGTTCTGTGAGTTGAAGGGCGCTCCAGCGGGCTATACCGGAAAGTTCCCGATAGAGCTGGCGCACTCCAGATTCTCGTGTGTATCGCTCAATCAAATGAAAAAGGGTCTCGTCGGGAATACGCACCTGCGCTGAACGCAGCCCATGTTCCTTCAATGCTCTGGGAATGAGATGACGACGAGCAATCTGCAGCTTCTCAGGCACACTATATCCTGAAAGCTCCACGATTTCCATACGGTCTCGCAGCGCAGGATGAATGGTCTCTAAGGTATTGGCCGTAGCGATGAAGAGTACGCGAGAGAGGTCATAAGGCACTTCTAAGTAATGGTCTTGGAAGTTAGCGTTTTGTTCAGGGTCCAGCACTTCCAGCAGAGCATAAGAAGGGTCTCCCCGAAAATCTCTGCCAATTTTATCTACTTCATCTAAGACAAAGACAGGATTATCGGTGCCAGCTCGGCGCAGCAGTTGCAAGATGCGTCCTGGCATCGCCCCAATATAAGTGCGGCGATGGCCGCGGATTTCGGCTTCATCATGCATGCCGCCCAGGGACATGCGTACATACTTGCGTCCCAGGGCTTCGGCGATAGACCGCGCCAGAGAAGTTTTCCCTACCCCTGGCGGCCCGTATAAGCAGAGGATGGGACTTTTCATATCCTTGCGCAGCTTGAGCACAGCCAAGTATTCTAAAATGCGCTTCTTGACTTTTTCCATGCCGTAATGATCTCTATCCAGAATGCGCCGAGCCCGTTTGAGGTCTAACTTATCTTCGGAGCATTCGCCCCATGGCAAGTCTAAAAGCCAGTCAATATAACCCGTAATGACGCTATATTCTGGGGAGAAAGGGGGTATTCGTTCTAATCGCGCGATTTCCCGCTCAAAGGCTTGCTGGGCTTCGGCAGACCATTTTTTCTTTTGGGCGGCTTCTTTATAGCGGGCAATATCGTTTTGCTCGGGCGACTCTCCCAGCTCATCCTGAATAGCCTTGATTTGCTGGCGCAGAATATAGTCTCTTTGCTGCCGCTCTAATGTATTGCGTACCCGGTTGAGGATATCCTCTGTAACTTCCAGAACGTTAAGTTGGCTTTGAAGCTGGGCTAAGACCTTCTCGGCGCGCTCAGCTAAACTATCCAATTCTAAAAGGGCCTGCCTTTCTGACAGCTCCATTGGCAGATTATTTGCCAAAAAGTTCGTCATGAAAGGCATGCCTTGAATGCTTTGGAGAAGGGTGCGAGCTTCCTGCGGACTTTCAGGCAGAAGTTCCAACGCCTTGAGGGCATGTTCCCGCATAGCCAGCAATAAGCCCTTCTGATGAGTCTCGTCGGGCAGCTCCTCGGGGATATAAATAAACTTTGCCACTAAATAGGGCTCAGTTTGCACGAAATCAGTTAGTTGTATGCGATGATGTCCTTGAATCATAAGGGCTATATTGCCCTCGGAAGTAGGTTGGTAACGGAGAATCTTAGCTAAGGTCGCCACTAAATAAACATTATCAGGGCTGACCTTATCTGCGTCGCGAGTTTTCTGGGCAGTGATTGCCACGTAGGGTATGCGTTTCGCTCGCAGGTCTTTCAGCAGCTGAATAGAGCTGGCACGCCCTACAGAAATCGGAAGAATAACCCCTGGAAAGAGCAAAGTATTGCGTAGGGGCAGCACACTTACTTCCTGCAAGTCTACCTTAGGAAATTCGGGCATACCCTTCGCCCGCACGACATACGACAAGTTGTCGGTATCTTCGGGAAAGGGGCTGGGCTCTTCTGCCATAGCCTAAATATAAGGGCAAATCTCATACCGAAACCTACCTTTGCCCAGTGCGGATAGGGATTTTCATGGGAGGGGCTTCTCGCGAGCGCGAAATATCGTACGCTGGCGGCCGAACCGTCTATGACCTATTAGACCGCCGCCGCTTTGCCCCTGTCCCTATCTTTCTGGATGCCTTCCACCGAATGGTACGCTTGCAGACCGCCTACCTCTATTATGGCATGATTCCAGATTTTTTCCCTGCTCCTGACTCCGTCCCTCCTGACATCCGCTTCCCCCTCTATGCTGAACAGCTCCACTATCCCGAAAGCTCCGCTTATATGCACAACCTCACTCGGCTGGGCCCTATTCTCCCACCCGAAACTTTAGCCCGAGAGATAGATATTGCCTTTTTAGTGCTTCACGGATTAGGAGGAGAAGATGGAAGCATCCAAGGGCTGTTAGAACAGTTAGGCATTCCGTATGTAGGTAGCGGCATAGGGGCCAGTGCGTGGGGCATGGATAAAATTCGGCAGCGTACTTGGCTGGAGGCCCATGGATTTCCCGTACCGAGCTGGTATGCCTTTCCTCGCCGCTGGCTCTGGGAAGAACCTCACCGAATCTTAGAGGAAGTAGCCGAAAAAGTTGGTTTCCCTTGTATCATCAAACATCCTTTGCAGGGTTCCACTATCGGAGTAAGCTACTGCCTCGATGAAAAGTCATTTTGGGCATCGGTTTATCGCTGTGCCTTCACTTTCCCAGTCAAGCATATACCTGAAACCTTAGATGGTAAGTTTTTTCACTTAGTGGAAGGGCTGGGCTTGCCTCTTCTTTACCGCACTCGAACCGGCGAGATAGGCGAACTCATCACAGACCTCCAAGAACTGCAGCACTTCCTGCGCCGCAAGCCCCACCAGGGCTTTTTAGAAGCCTGGGATGCCCCCGAATACCTCCTCTGTGAGCAGTACATACAAGGAGCAGAGTTTTCGGTCATCGTCTTAGAACTACCCGACGGAGAAAAAGTAGCCTTGCCTCCCACCCACATCCGCAAAGCAGCCTCCCTATACGACTACCGCGCCAAATACCTCTCTGGTATTAGCTCCAAACAAACCCCCTCCCCCAACTTACCTAATGACCTTATCCAGCAAGAAGCCGAACGATTAGCGGATTTAGCAGGGATTCAAGTATATGCTCGTCTGGATGGAATAGTTTCAGACAATCAAGTATTCTTCAACGACCCCAACACTACGTCGGGGATGCTTCCTGCTTCTCTGCTTTTCCACCAAGCGGCAGAGGTCGGATTTACCCCCACTGGCTTTCTCACCTACCTCATCCAGAAATCACTGGCTACTGCTCGCACAGGCAGCATGCAGGGCTTCCTCAGAAAAAACCGATTATTACTTCAGCATAAAACGACTCAGCGCCCCGTTTCTCTCAGACGAATTGCTGTCATCTTTGGAGGTATCTCTTCAGAGAGACATATTTCCTTAGAGAGCGGGCGGAATGTGGTAGAGAAACTAACCGTCAAGTACGAGGTACTACCCCTTTTCTTGCATGTGACACGAGAAGGGCTTCACCTATGGGAACTACCCCCCCGGCTTCTCTTCAAAGACAACGCCGATGATGTAGCCGCTACTTTAGCCTCTACCGAAATGCCCAAGGTCGTAGAGAAAACAAGGAGTCGTCTGTCTTCGCAGCTAAAGGAACACGAACTACACCCCTCTTATACCGCACATCGGATAGAATGGGAAGAGCTAAAGGAGAGGGTAGATTTTGTTTTCCTTGCACTACACGGACGCCCAGGCGAAGATGGCACGCTGCAAAGGAAGTTAGAGGAGCTGGGGCTGCCCTATAATGGTAGCAGCCCCAAGCCTTGCGCTCTTATGATGGATAAAGCAGCAACTTATGCTTTTTTAGCGGAGCGCGGCTTTCATGTCCCTAAGTATTATCAGGTCGCTCAGTCCTTCTGGGAAACTCATTCCGAAGTGGTATTAGACCATATAGAAGCTACCTTAGGAAGCTACCCCTACATTGGCAAGCCCGTAGATGAAGGATGCAGTACAGGCGTGCGCATACTCCCTAATCGCCACACCCTTCGCAGCTATCTTCAAGGTCTTCTGCGTCGGGAGTCATCTCTTTCCCCTGAAATAGCTTCTGTTCTAAATATCCGCCCGAACGAACCCTTTCCTCCCAAGCCAGAGGCACTCATAGAAACCTACCTCCAAGGCGAAGACTGGATAGAGATTACGGTTGGCGTCATCACTCATACCAGTGCAGACGGCAGAATCACCTACCAAGCCTTCTTGCCCAGCGAGACCATCAAAGGAGATGCCATCCTAAGCTTGGAAGAGAAGTTCTTAGCAGGTGCGGGACAAAATCTTACACCTGCTCGCATTTATCCTGAAAATACCGAATGGAATCATCAAGCTATCGCACATATCCAGTCTCAAGTCCAAGCTATTGCCGAAGCTATAGGTATTCATGGCTATGCTCGTATAGATGGCTTTGCCCGCAGGTTAGGAGAAGGGCAAGTAGAGTTTTGGGTCTTGGAGATTAATGCGCTGCCAGGGCTCACGCCTGCCACGGTTTTCTTTCATCAAGCCCTCAAGGTAGGCTATACCCCCCTGCAAATACTGGAACATATTGTTGAAGAAGGATACCGAAAGTGGAGACTAAGGCGATAGTAGAGAAACGCACGGCTTTTGGGGTGATCGCACGCACGTGGGTGCCACTGGCACTGAACTGGCTGCTAATGGCTGTGGAAGGACCGATTTTAGTGGGCTTAGTGAGCCGCTTGCCCGCACCCGCAGAAAACTTAGCCGCCTTTCAAGTAGCTTTTTCTATTGCGCTTATCGTAGAAGCTCCTATCATGATGCTCCTGAGTGCAGGAGCCGCCTTAGGCAAAAACCGCACTAACTACGAAAAACTCTGGCTTTTCGCCTCCAGCATGAACCTCCCCCTCTCTGCTATAATGGGAATCTTAGGAATACCTTCCGTTTTCCTCATAGTCAATCAGCACCTGTGGGAACTCCCACAAGACTTAGCCCTCAAAGTGGCAGGAGCTGTATTGTTGCTGATGCCTTGGCCGGCGGCCATTGGATATCGGCGGCTGTGGCAAGGAGTTCTCATTCGGTGGGGCAAAGCTCGGCTGGTAGCGTGGGGCACGCTCTGGCGACTCTTGGGTATGGGTACGGGTGCCCTGATTGGGGCTCTTTTTCTACACTGGGAAGGCGCTCATACCGCTGCGCTTGCCCTCTCTTGCGGTGTAGTAAGTGAAATGCTCATTATTCGCATAGGGGCTCACCCCACACTTCAAAGGCTGCCCCCATCCTCAGAAAAGGCTCTCTCTCTACGCGCTATCTTAGCCTTTTACTTCCCCTTACTCCTCACTTCCCTGCTCAATGTAGCCCTCTCTCCCCTGCTTACCACCTTAATCGCCCAAGGCAAAGAACCCATCCTTTCCCTCGCAGCATACCCCGCTGTAACGAATACCGTCTTTCTTTTTAGCTGCGTGGGTGTAGCTTATCAAGAGGTGGTAGTAGTGCTCTTAGGGACACGCGTAGGAAAACATCTATGGACTTTTGCACATGGTATTAGCTTAGGCACCTCCTTAGGACTTGCTCTGTTAGCGATGCCTTTTCTGCGCAGTGTATGGTTTGAGAAGGTATTTGCCTTGCCTACCCATCTACAGCCTATCGCCGCCCAAGGCCTATGGCTCTGGCTGCTCATGCCGGCAGCCGTAGTATATATGGCTTACCTCAAAGGCACTTTCATTCACGCCCACCAAACAAGGTGGAACCTTTTTTCCGCTGTGATTGAGGTAGGCGCGACAGTGCTTTTAGCGGTATGGTTCCTTTTCGGGCTGGAGTGGATGGCGATTTATGGGGCCCTTGCCGCTTTGATTATCGCCCGAGGGCTGACAGCGTTTCTTTTCTACTGGTTATTGCGAAAGGACAAAAGGCTCTATCTTTGCGAAGATGGCGAGATAGCTCAGTTGGTAAGAGCGCAGGATTCATAATCCTGAGGTCGCGGGTTCGACTCCCGCTCTCGCCACGACGGGGCGTAGCGCAGCTGGTAGCGCGCAGCGTTCGGGACGCTGAGGTCGCTGGTTCGAGTCCAGTCGCCCCGACTCTAAGTAGGCAGGGCGACTGCCATAGTGGCTTGCCCCAGCGGAATGTACTGAACTCGGGTCAGCTGAGCCAGTTCAGGCAAAAACCGCCAGCAGTCAATCACCTTCCGCGTCCTTGCTATGGGTTGCCATACAGAGGGGGCTATTCCCTTAAACTGAGGCCAAGGCGTGGGAATGACCACTACCGCCGCATTCTCTATGCAGGCTTCCGCAGAGGACATCCATTCTACCGAGTCCCCTAAAACCCGACGGGCATTTTCTTGAGCGACTGGATCATAACCACAGAGACTTATGCCCTTCTCCGATAGATAGCGTGCCAAGTAAATCGCAGGCGACTCCTCCACCACATCCGAACCCGCCTTATAGGCAAAGCCTAAAATACCCACCTTCGCCCCTATCTCTACATGTTGATACACGAAGTCCGCTAACCAACGATTTTGAGCCCGATTGAAGCGGTCCGTTGTTTCTGCTACCTCTGCTACGACGCCCATTCGCTGGGCAATCGCAATCAAGGCTAAGTTATCCCGAGGGAAACAAGGCCCTCCATAGCTAATCGCTCCCTTAAGGTATTTACCACCGATGCGGGAGTCTTGTCCCAATGCTCGCGTTACTACATCCGCATCAGCCCCCGGAAGCCGCTCACAGAGCCGAGCCAACATGTTCGCAAAGCTGATTTTTGTCGTAACGAAGGTATTAATAGATAGCTTCGCAAGTTCAGCATTTACGAAGTTCATGCGGGCAAAAGCAGGCTCTCGGTCTAAAATCTTCCGATAAAATGCCTCTAGGAGGTCCCCTGTGCGTGTATCGGACTCACCGATAAGCACGAGGTCAGGATTGAGAAAATCGCGGATAACCGTACCTAATGCTATGAATTCGGGATTGTAAGCCAGGCCAAAATCTTTACCTGCCTTTTTGCCGCTGACCCTCTCTAAGGTAGGCCGTATTTGCTCATCCATGGAAAGGGGAGATACGGTACTTGTAATGACTACGGTATACCATTCCTCTTTTGTGCGAAGGACTTCTCCGATTACTTCACACACAGGAAGGACATAGGATAGCGAGAAGTGTCCATCAGGCTGGCTGGGTGTAGCTACGACGATAAAAGTAGCTTCTGAGTTGCGCACAGCTTCGGATAGGTTCTGAGTGGCTGTGAGCCGTTCTCCTGCTTTTTGTATCATCTCTGCCAGACCTGGCTCATAGACAGGGGGGCGCTTCTGCTGGATAGCAGTTACTTTTTGCGCGTCTAAATCCACCCCGATGACTTCTACACCTTTTGCTGCGATGCAAGCCGCCATAGGAGACCCTAATTTCCCCAAGCCCACTACCGAAACGCGGTTGAAAGTCTTCATGAGGGCAAAAATACAAAGTCTCAGTAAGTTCCTTAGCTTTGCCATATGAGTAGGTTATTCCTACCTCTCCTCCTCTTCGCCCTCTTTCTCGGCTGTAAGTCTTCTTCAGAAGGAGGGCAAAGCGTTGCCGATAATGCAGAGAAGGCTTCGGAAAGCGCCCCTAAGTCTCAAGGTTCCTTCTGGATACGCCCCGGCCGATGGAAAATAACTATGAAAATGCCTGGCTTGCAGGAGGGGCTCATACCTACTGTGGAACAGTGCATAGATGAGCGTCAAGCCCACGGCGAAGCCCCCTTGGCTACCTCGCCCAATCCATCCGACATGCGGGGCTGCCAGTTTGAGAAGCTAAAACTGGAGCCGGGTCATTATGCCTTTCGTCTCTCTTGCCCTGAAAGTCATGTAGAGGCGGACTACCGCGCTACCGAAAATAAAATGGAGGGTGTGATGACCATAACAGATGCCCAAACGAAGCACACCCAACGCATGGAAATCATCGCTGAAAGAATAGGCGAGTGCCCATGAAAATCTACACGCGTACTGGCGATAAGGGGGAGACCGGCCTTCTGGGTGGAGGTCGTGTCTCTAAGGCTGACCCTCGCATAGAAGCCTACGGTACCCTGGATGAACTCAACGCCGTTATTGGCTTGCTCGTCCAAGAAGTGCCATCCGCAGAAGTGCCTTTTTTACGGCATATTCAAGAGACGCTCTTTAAGCTGGGCTCGCATTTAGCTGCAGGTCGCACAGACAAGCCCTTACCGCTCCCTGTGATAGAAGAGACTGCCATAGAAGAGCTAGAGCGAGACATAGATCGGCGAGAAGCGTTTATTCCTCCGATGCGTTTCTTCATCTTGCCGGGAAGCTGCAAAGCAGAAGCCTTAGCCCAACTGGCGCGCACTGTATGCCGCCGAGCCGAACGCTGCCTCGTCGTCCTCTACGAAAAGGAACCCGGCCCTGAACTCTTCCTCCGATACCTCAATCGCCTCAGCGATTGGCTTTTTGTCTTCGCAAGGCATCTCACATACCAGCTTGGCGCCGAAGAGATTCCCTGGCAGCCCGAGAAGAAAAAGGGATTCCGTTTGCAGTAACTTCAAATATGCCGCCTAAGCTCCTCCACTGAGCCAGCCCCCATTCCACTTCGCCTAAGCTACTCGGAGGCTCTGCTTAGCTTAGGCTTCTACCTTTCCAAAGAGCCAAATATAGGCTCTTAGCTTAGCAAGTGGTATCACCGAATGACCGCAGCGGACTATGATATCCTCTGGTAGACCTTACCTTTTTGAGCTAATGCTCTTCAGAACCTACCCACGCCCAAAAAGAAAGGAGCTGCCCTTTGCGGACAGCCCCTCTTCCAATCTCACTCAGCGTACAAGGGAAGCTCTTGGTACTTCTCTAAGCGAGCGATGTCTCGCTTTGGATCAAAGGCTTTTTCTCGAAGAGCTACTGCCTCAGACGATACTTGCTTCTTCTCGGAGTTGGAGAAGGCAATAACTCGAAAACCTTGCTCTTCTTCGGCTACCTCGTAGGGCTCATTCTTTAGCTCAGGAATCCGACCGATACGACGCAGCTCAAAAGCGAGGGCATATTTCTGACTTCGGCGCTCTAAATCCTCCAGTTCCTTCTCCGCATACCTTCGGTTACTCTCGTTGTAAAACTCTATAAGGTCCTGTACTCTCTGCAAAGTTTCGCTCTGTTCTTGGATGATTCTCTCCTCTACCTTGGCAGCTCGGAGCTCACCCTTAGCTACTTGGTAGAAGGTTGTGGCTCCGAGCTGCTGGACAGGTAAAGGAGGGCTTAAGAGATAGCCTGCTTGCCCTCGCAGCCAAGCCAAATACTCCTCCATGACCTCTGCCTCATCCACAGAAAGCTCCCAGCCTAAGTCCAGCGTATCCTTTGCCTTATCTCCCTCTAAGTTTGCCGTAGTGAGCCAGCCTCGTTTCCCATCTGAAAGGATAAATTTAGCATGGAGAAGCGGACTTTGGACGAGATATACCTTCGCTCCAGCATCTACCAAAGAGCGTAAAGATGGGAAAATCTGACTCTGATAGGTAGCTTCATGAAAGCGGTAGAAAATTTCCACTTTCACTCCTCGCTTTAAGGCGTCTTGAAGGCTCTGAATAATAGAACGAATGGGCTCTTTATCAACTCCGGCAATCAAGAAGGTGGATAATCGGTAAATGCTCAGGAAGCGGGCGCCGCCTCAGCCAATCCAACGC
>JANWZJ010000024.1:0-6755 GCA_025054525.1 Bacteroidia bacterium
TATAAAAAAATTTTATTAAAATTATTTTAATATTTTTGGTTTTTGGGGCCCCCCCCGGGGGGGGGGGGCCCCCCAAATACCCCCCTCTGGGCGGCAGCGCCTTTTGGCTCTGCCGCCCTCATTCATCTCAAAATATAGTACAGTAGCCCCAATCCCCCCGCTATCGCCAGCACCAGTAGTAGTACCTTAATCCAGCTTATAGGACGATCGCCGCCTGCCACCCCTGTGCGTCCATGCACAACGACTCGGTAAGGCTTATCCCCATATCGGTAAGCTAAAATATAAATCGGCAAATACACAAGTTTAGTAGTGAGACCCGAGAGATGGAGGTTCATGTGGAAGTCCCGATGCGTATCGCCCGGCACTGCGCGTTTGCAGGCAGCTTCTGTTTGCCGATGAATGTGCTTGTATCCTTCTTTCCAGGCCTGTGGGAGTTCTTTATCGGGTAGCGCTATATCCCAACCTAAGAAGTAGGCGGGTTCATAAGCCCGTAGGTCTGAGGTCGTGGCAAACTCACCTACTTCCTCTAAGTACCGGGTGGGCAAGGTAGTCAGCCCAGAGACCAAGAGGTCATCAAAAAAGTCTTGATGTATGCCAGAAACAGGAGGGCCCCATTCTACATAGGTTACGGTGCGCGTTTTGTGGGAGTTTGTTTCGGAATCAAAATAGGTTTCGGTGCGGGTGCGGTAGTAGCCAGGAATAGCGCTCCACTGAGCCCATACGCGAGCATCAAAGGTCCATGTAGGCAGATATACGCCGCGCAGGTCTTCAACCCGAGTGCGTTTCAGGAGGTCGGAAGGGGCAAACCACAGGGAACGAAGCCAGGTTTGAAAGGATTGTCGGGCTTGCTCAGCAGTAACTGCGAAGGGCAAAACTCCCTGAGGGCGGATAGGCTGAGATTGGAGGGCGGCTTCGCTCACCGCTTCTGAGCCACAGAAGTCGCAGGTAGCCCGAGCCTCCTTGCACGCAATCTGTGCTCCGCAAGTCCGACAGGTCAAAACCTTATGAGCAGGCAGCTCCGTACGCTCTTGCTGGGCTAACTGGAGCGCCTTCTCTAAGTCAATTTCTTCTATGCCTTGTTGGGAGAAGGGTATTTCTTCTTCAGAACCGCAATGCGGGCATTTGAGCTTTTGTTGTTTAGCTTCGTAGCGGACCGAGCTTCCGCAGGATTTACACCGAATAGTGTATATCTCTTCTACCATAGCCAAAGGCAAATATAGTAGCCTTTGGCTTAGTCTTCAGGAGTCGAGGGAGAGGCTTTCGGCATAACTTTCAGTAGGGGGGCAGACGCATACTAAGTTGCGGTCGCCGTATGCGTGATCTATGCGAGCGCATGCAGGCCAGAACTTATACTCTCGCAGCCATGGGGCAGGGAAAGCGGCTTCTTCTCGGGAGTAGGGGCGATTCCACTGAGAAGCAGTAACTGCCTGCAAAGTATGAGGGGCTCGCCGTAGGGGACTTTCTTCTAAGGGTATTTTGCCTTGAAGAATATCTTCTATCTCGCCTCTTATATGTGCCATCGCTTGAATGAATCGTTCTAACTCAGCAAGGTCTTCACTTTCGGTGGGCTCTATCATCAGAGTGCCTGGTACGGGGAAGGAAATCGTAGGAGCATGGAATCCGAAGTCCATGAGGCGCTTGGCGATGTCTTCTACTTCTATGCCGGCTTTGTTTTTGAAGGGGCGAAGGTCTAAGATGAACTCGTGAGCTACCCAACCGCCCTCTCCTGTGTAAAGCACAGGATAATAGGGTTCTAAGCGCACTTTGAGATAGTTAGCGTTGAGGAGGGCTATTTGAGAGGCGTAGCGCAGTCCCTCTGCCCCTAACATGCGAATGTATGCATAGGAAATCCATAGAATAAGCCCACTTCCATAGGGGGCAGCGGATACGGCGTCTATGCCTTTTTCGCCTCCACTGGGAATGACAGGATGGGTAGGAAGAAAAGGCGCTAAATGCTCTGCTACGGCGATAGGTCCCATCCCTGGTCCTCCACCCCCATGAGGAATAGCGAAGGTTTTGTGAAGGTTCATATGGCAAACATCCGCGCCAATCAGGGCGGGGCTAGTGAGACCTACTTGCGCATTGAGGTTCGCTCCGTCCATATAGACTTGGCCTCCTACCGCATGTGCTTTCTCGCAAACTTCTCGTATCGTCTCTTCATATACGCCGTGGGTAGATGGATAAGTTATCATTATCGCGGCGATACGCTGAGCGTATTGTCGGAGTTTTTCATCTAAGTCGGTAAGGTCTATGTTGCCTTGGGAATCAGTTTTGATGACGACTACCTGATAACCCGCTAAGACAGCACTGGCTGGGTTCGTTCCATGAGCAGAAGCGGGTACTAATACAATGTCTCGGTGGGCTTCTCCTCGGCTTTCGTGGTACTTACGGATGACCATCAAGCCTGTGTATTCGCCCTGGGCTCCTGAGTTAGGCTGGAAGCTCACTCGGCTAAAGCCTGTGATTTCGCATAGATACTCCTCTAATCGGCTAAGCATTATCTGATAGCCCTCTGCCTGCTCTTTAGGTACGAAAGGATGGAGGCTATTGAGTTCGCGCCAGCTCAAGGGCATGAGTGCCGCTACGGGATTGAGTTTCATAGTGCAGGAGCCTAAGGGTATCATGGAATGCACTAAGGAAAGGTCTTTGCTTACTAGTCGGTGCAAAAACCGCGTGAGTTGATGTTCGCCTCGGTAGCGATGAAAAGCGGGATGGGTGAGATAAGGTGAGTTTCGGCGCAAAGCCGAGGGGATGGATTCCCTTTCAGCGAGATGGAGGGTAGGGGTGGGCTTCCCCAAAGCCTCAGCGAAAATGCTTGCCAGTTCGGCTACATCTCGTTCAGTGGTAGTTTCGTCTAAACTTAGTCCTACTGCGCCATTAGCGTAATAACGCAGGTTAATCTCATGCTGTTCTGCAATCGTTCGGACTTTAGCTTGTAGGTCGGGGGTAAGGGCAAGGTGAATCGTGTCAAAGAAAGAAGCATAAGTAGGCTCTAATGATAGGTTTTTCAAGGTTTCGGCGAGGGTCGTGGTATAGGTATGGATGCGTTGGGCGATAGCTTGAAGTCCCTCGGGGCCGTGATAGAGGGCATAGAGGGTAGCCATGTGAGCAAGGAGCACCTGGGCAGTGCAAATGTTGCTTGTGGCTCGTTCTCGCTTGATGTGCTGTTCTCGGGTTTGGAGGGCGAGGCGATACGCAGGGCGCCCTTCTGCGTCTATGGAGAGTCCTACGATGCGTCCAGGCATGTGCCTTTTGTAGGCTTCTGCAGCGGCGAAGAAGGCAGCATGGGGGCCTCCGTAGCCCATCGGCACGCCAAACCGCTGAGAAGACCCCAAGACCACATCCGCTCCTAACTTGCCCGGAGCCTCCGCTATGGTCAAAAAGAGAAGGTCTGAAGCGACAGCTACTTGAGTTCCTGCGCTTTTAGCTGCGGTGATGAGTTCGGGGAAATAGGGGCGTACCCATCCCTCCGTAGTAGGATAAGCCAAAAGAGCGCCGAAATACTCTTCCCATCGGGCTTCTTCGGGCCTCCCAATATGAAGGGATATGCCCAGTCCCCAAGCACGCGTTTTTACCACAGCGATCACCTGAGGATGCAGTCCTTTATCTACGAAGAAAGGTTTGCGTGGCTGACGCGCATAACTGTAGAACATATGTAAGGCTTCTATTCCTGCCGTAGCTTCATCTAAAAGAGAAGCATTCGCTACGGGCAGTCCTGTGAGATCGCTCACCATCGTCTGGAAAAGCATCAGAAGCTCTAATCTTCCTTGGGCGATTTCGGGTTGATAAGGGGTGTAAGCGGAATACCAAGCAGGATTTTCCAGCACCATGCGCTGAATCACAGGGGGTGTATATGTGCCATAATACCCCATGCCTATATAAGTGCGCCAGAAACGATTGCGGGAGGCAAGTTGGCGCATTTCTTGGAGGATTTCGGCTTCCGAGGCAGGCGCGGGCAACCGAAGCGGTTCCTTACGCCGTATAGTAGCTGGTACGATCTTCTCGCTTAGTTCTTCTAAGGAACGGACGTTCAAGGCATTCAGCATGTGCTGAAGCTCCTCGGGGCGATGGGGCACATGCCGCTTCACAAATTCTGTCATCCCACAAAGCTAACAAGATTGCATCCAAAATCGTTTTACTTTGAAGGTTATGGAATGGCGCAGTTATCAACCGCTACTCCTACCTCTCGTTCCTAATCTTAGGGATATTAGCGTATATGAAGCACATGGCGGCTATACCCAGCTTCGGCGCGCCCTGCGAGAGCTTTCTCCCGCCCAGATTATAGAAGAGGTCAAGGCTGCTAACTTACGCGGACGCGGGGGAGCAGGCTTCAACGCTGGGCTCAAGTGGAGCTTTATGCCCCCTAAGCAAGAAGGTGTGCCTCGCTACCTCGCCGCAAATGGGGACGAGTCTGAGCCAGGCACCTTTAAAGACCGCCGCATCTTAGAGTTCAATCCTCATCTTTTCATAGAAGGGGCTATCATTGCAGCTTACGCTATACAAGCGGAGGCAATCTATGTGTATGTGCGGGGAGAATATGCCGATTGGATAGACATCTTAGAGGGGGCTATTCAACAAGCGTACGATAAGGGGTATTTAGGGAAGCGGATTATGGGGAGTGAGTATTCAGTGGAAATGTACGTGCATCGGGGAGCAGGGGCTTATATCTGTGGAGAGGAGACGGGGCTGATGGAATCTCTGGAAGGGAAGCGGGCTTATCCTCGGTACAAGCCCCCTTTCCCAGCTCAAAAAGGCCTCTGGGGACACCCCACCACTATCAATAATGTAGAGACTTTAGCTCATGTGCCTATTATTTTGCGCATGGGTGCTCGGGCTTACACCCAAATCGGCCAGCCGGAATATCCCGGTCCTGTGCTCTACGGAATCTCAGGGCATGTGCAGAAACCAGGGATTTATGAGCTACCCTCGGGTATGCTAATGACTGAGCTTATTTATGAAGTGGCAGGGGGCATGGGCAGCGGAAAAAAACTCAAAGGCGTGGTGCCCGGAGGTTCTTCTACCCCTATATTAAGGGCAGACGAGATAGAGGGTGTGCGCATGACGCCCGAGGCCCTTCGCAAGGTAGGTTCTATGCTCGGCACAGCGGGTATGCTCATTCTGGATGAGGACACCGATATGGTGCGTTTAGCCTATCGCATAGCTGCTTTTTATAAACATGAGTCATGTGGGCAGTGCACTCCCTGCCGAGAAGGCACAGGCTGGCTCAAGCAAATCTTACATCGTTTCGTAGAGCGAACGGCTACGATGGCGGATATAGACCGCCTTCTCTCCGTGGCGAATCAGATGGAGGGCCGAACGATATGCCCCTTAGCAGATGCGGCTGTGTGGCCTGTGCGGGCTATCGTCCAAAAGTATCGCAGTGAGTTTGAGAAAGTAGCGCGTCCTGTGCTCGTGCCTGTATAAGGTACGATTTTTGATACCTTTGCCCAGAAGGGCTATGCTGACGCCCATAGACATTCAGAATCAAACTTTCAATCGGACTCTTCGGGGATACGACCCAGAAGAGGTACGCAATTTTCTGCGTCAGGTAGCCCATGCGATGAGTGAGCTATTAGAAGAGCGCCATACCCTTCGCCAAAAAAACGAGCAGCTTCAGCGAGAGCTTAACCATTACAAGGAGATGGAGGCGCTTCTCCAGCGTACCCTGTTACAAGCCGAAGAAGCCAGCCGCCAAACTATTCAAAATGCCGAGAAGAACGCCACGCTAATCCTTCAGGAAGCCCGCCAGAAAGCGGAAGAAATGTTGGCTTCTGCGCGCCGCCAGCGAGAGCAAATAGAAGAAGCGATTGAGATACTGCAGCAGCGTCGCCAGGGTATTCTCTTAGAGCTCAAGACTTTTCTCACCCTCCAGTTAGAGCGATTAGAGCAGCTCAATCATCATGCGCCCAACACCGCCTCCGCTCCTCCTCCCACCACAGAAAAACCTTCTTCTTGGGCAAGTCGGATCGCAGACAAACTATGATTCTCTCCGATAGTGAAATCCTCGCTGCCATAGAGAAAGGTGAAATCTACATAGAACCCTTCCGAAGAGAGGCTCTGGGGAGTAATAGCTACGATGTGCATTTAGGGAAGTATCTACGGGTGTACGGAACCTATGCCTTGGATGCGCGCCGTTATCATGCTTCTTCTCTGATTCAGATTCCTCCACAAGGACTTTATCTCGTACCTGGGGTACTCTACCTCGGAGTCACCGAGGAATATACCGAAAGCCACTGCTATGTACCTTTCTTAGAGGGGAAAAGTAGCGTTGGACGCTTGGGCATTCAAATCCATGCCACGGCTAGTAAAGGGGATGTGGGTTTTTGCAATCACTGGACTCTGGAAATCTCCGTTGTGCAGCCCGTCAAAGTCTATGCAGGTATGTCCATAGGGCAACTCATCTTTTTCGCTGTATCGGGTCAGGTGGAGCAAACTTACGCCCAGCGTTCCTCTGCTAAGTACAAGCAGCGCGACCCACTACCTGTTCCCTCTATGTATTGGAAACATTTCACTCATCCCTATGAAGATACCTTCTCATACCGCCAGTGAAATTGCCAAAATCTTGGGGTGCTCTTTGAAAGGCAACCCTGACCTCGTCATCACGGGCATCAATGAGATAAACCGAGTGCAGCCTGGCGATTTGACCTTCAGTGACGTGCCCAAATACATACGCCGGGCTTTACAGAGCCCAGCCGTAGCTATCCTAGTCAATCAACACATAGACCCTCCCCCCGATAAAGTCCTCCTCTTTACCC